>NZ_JBHSAC010000046.1:0-43610 GCF_042649885.1 Streptococcus dentapri
AGTATACTCCTAAACAGAGCAAAAAGCTCTTAGAAATGCAATTCCAAGAGCTTTGTCTTCAGTCTGAAAGGCCGTTTAACGGCCTTTTTTATTTTAAGAAGCGCTGCAGAAATTCTTTAGTTCGTGCTTCCTTTGGGCTTTCAAAGAGTTGTCGAGGGCTGCCTTGTTCGGCGATTACCCCTTGATCCATAAAGATGACACGGTCAGAAACATCACGAGCAAATTCCATTTCGTGGGTTACGATAAGCATGGTCAGTCCTGATTTGGCAAGATTTTGCATGGTACGAAGGACCTCGCCTACCATTTCAGGGTCCAGTGCTGATGTCGGTTCGTCGAAAAGAATGGCTTCGGGATTGACCGAGAGAGCACGCGCAATGGCTACTCTTTGTTTTTGTCCGCCTGAGAGTTGATTGGGCTTGGCTTTCCAGTATTGCTCCCCCATACCAACTTTTTCAAGATTGGCTTTGGCAATTTTAGCGGCTTCTTCTTTGGATCGTTTAAGGACAGTTGTCTGAGGGACGATCGCATTATCCAAGACATTGAGATTTTCAAAGAGGTTAAAGGATTGGAAGACCATTCCCAATTTTTCGCGATAGGTTGCTAGGTCATAACCCTTTTGCAGGACATCTTGACCGTGGTAGAGAATTGCGCCTTCAGTCGGCATTTCCAGAAGATTGATAGAGCGCAGAAGCGTCGATTTCCCAGAGCCTGAACTACCGATGATAGAGATGACTTCACCTTTTTGAACACTCAGTGAGATATCTTTAAGGACTTCGTTTTGTCCATAAGATTTTTTTAAATGCTTAATTTCTAAGATGGTATCCGCCATTAGTGAGCACCTCCTTGGGTGTAATTATCCTGATCAAAGCGACGCTCAACGTAGCGGAGAATACGAGTCACAGTGAAGGTCAAGATGAAGTAAATAACTGCGATAATGAGAAAAGTTTGGAAATACTTGTAAGTCTGTGTCGCAACGGTGTTACCTGAGAAATAAAGTTCGACAACGGAAATGACATTCAATACGGAAGTATCCTTGATATTGATAACAAATTCATTACCAGTGGCTGGCAGGATGTTGCGTATAACCTGAGGAAGTACAATCTTGCGCATGGTTTGACCGTGATTGAAGCCTAGAGCTGTAGCTGCTTCAAACTGTCCCTTGTCAACAGCGAAAATCCCCCCGCGGACAATCTCACTCATATATGCCCCAGTGTTTATTGATACAATGAAGATAGCGGCTAGGGTGCGATCCAATGACACACCAAATGCTTGGGCCGTTCCGTAGTAGATAACCATGGCCTGAACAATCATTGGAGTTCCACGGAAAACCTCAATATAAACATTGAGAATCCAACCAAAAGTCTTTTGTAAAAGAGCCAGAACCTTATTATCAGCAACCGGCGCTGTGCGGTAAACTCCGATTAAAAGACCAATGATGGTACCAACCAATGTACCAATGACTGAGATGAGCAGGGTAATACCTGTTCCGCGCAGGAATTGTGACCAGTTTTCTTTGAAAATGGTCCAGGCTTGACCGATGAAGCCGGTTGATTTTTGGCTACCAGGTTGTTGCTTGATCATCTTGTCCATGAGTTCAAGACGATCTTTTTTAGGAATAGTTGCTAAAATTTCATTGACCTTAGTGAGTGTTGCCGTATCATCTTTGCGTAGGCCGACTGCTAGGGCCGTGTCAGATGGATTAGTGGTGAAGCCCTTATCTAGTTCAATCATTTTGAAATCACTACTGGTATTTTCGGCCGTTAAAGCCTCGGGCCTCTCAGAAACGTAGGCATCAATAACGCCGGCTGAAAGCGCCTGACGCATTTGAGCGAAGTCTCCCATAGCAGTTTGCTTGGAAGCATCAGGGATTTGATCGATTAAATCGTAGAGGTAGACCCCTTGTTGGGCAGTGACCTTGGCCTTGCTAAAATCAGAGAGATTCTTGGCGTCAGCGTATTTACCATCAGACTTAACAACGAGTACCGGTTCGCTGGTGTAATAGCTGTTTGAGAAATTGATTTCTTTTTTACGCTCCTCAGTCGGGCTCATACCGGCGACAATCAGGTCAATCTTTTTTGAGGTCAAAGCTGGCAGGAGACCGTCCCATTTTGTCTTAACGACCAAGAGTTTTTTATTCATCCCCTTGGCAATTTTCTTGGCAATTTGAACATCGTAACCATTGGCATACTGCTTGCTCCCCTCAATAGGAACAGCACCATTAGAGTCGTTGTTTTGTGTCCAGTTAAAGGGAGCATAAGCGGCTTCCATGCCGACACGTAAGTATTCATCTGCTTTAACACTTGTCGAATTTCCGAAAAGCCAGAGAAAGGCAAGCAAGCAGGGAAGTAGTAATTTCTTCATTTAGCTTTAGGAACTCCTATAAAATTGTTTTTGTCTTCTTATTTTACAGGAAAAGTCAGGCTATTTCAATATGCTTGCCTATAAAAGCGGGTCATAAGCTAGTGTGTATTTAAGGGGAAGATTAAATCTGGCGAAATAAGTTTCATGCGGCCGCGATATGAGAAGAAAATTGTATAACTAAAACAAAGCTGAGACAAAAGCGCTCAACTTTGTTTTTATATATTTTCGCAAATGATATGTCAAATTTGCATCTGTTATCATTTTAAATTAGTCCAAGCAGTTTGGATGGCAGTGATATCATTTTTGATTTTTCTTTTGTTATTTTTTAGATAGGCGAGGTAAAAATCAATCTGGGCTGTTTCGTCAGTAATCGGCATCTCTAAACGGCGATTGCGGACTTGTTTTTCGCGTAGGGACTGTGTAATGTTGGTTGTGAAATGGGGCAAACTAGAGTAGCGCCTAATTCATCAAAATTATCAGCCTCATCTTGCTAAATGAATTTGGCTTTTGGAATATTGTCTTTGATAATTTGTTGCCAAATACCGATATCACGAAGTGAAAAGGCAACACTTTTCTGTACAAAATTGATAAAGTGTATTTGGTTAAGTAATTAATCGCCGAGCCATAGGCGTCTGGTAGTTAAGACTAGTATGGATACGGTGATGATTCCACCAGTGAATGTAGTCCTTGGTTTTAAGAACGAGTTCTTCTAGTGAGTGGAAGGTTTCTTGGTTGATAAACTCAAGTTTGAAAGCACGGTAGGTACTCTCAGCTACCGCATTGTCATAAGGACAACCAGCCTGACTCAGCGAACGAGTAATATCAAATGCTTCCAACATCTCATCAATCAAAGTATTGTCAAACTCCTTGCCCCTATCTGAGTGAAAGAGCTTGACTTTGGTCAGAGCATAAGGAATGTTTTGAATAGCTTGCTTGACGAGGTCTGCAGTTTTGTGCCAACCAACAGGATAGGCCAATGGCTTCACGGTTGAAGAGGTCAATGATCAAGCAAACATAAGCCCAGCGCTTACCTACACGGACATAGGTCAAGTCCGTTACAAGAGCTTCAAGTGGCTTTTCTTGGTTAAACTGTCTATCTAAGAGATTTGGAACGGGTGCTTCATTCTTCCCTTTAGCATGCGGTTTGAAGGCAGCCTTCTGGTAAACGGATACAAGATTCAATCGCTTCATGATACGACGAATCCGACGACGAGATAGGGTAATGCCTTCACATTCCAGACATTTCTTAATCTTCCTAGCGCCGTACCTGGACTTACTGTCAAGGAAAATACGCTTCACCATTTCTTCAAGCTCCATTTCAGATACCGGCTCTACAGCCTTGTAGTAATAGCTGGAACGAGGAATGTTCAAGTAGCGACACATAGCTGAAATACTGTATTTATCCTTATTAGCAGTGATTATTTTTCTTTTCGTGCCATAATCACTGCCGCTTGCTTTAGGATATCTAGTTGCATTTCCAGCTCTTTATTGCGTTTTCTGAGGGCAATCAGTTCACGCTGTTCATCGGTCAGATGATCAACAGACTTGAAGGAGCCAGTCGTTTTTGCCTGTTTAACCCACTTATCAAAACTTGAGGGTGTTAAATTATATTCCTTGATCAGTTCACTACGCTTTCTTCCTGCATTGTGAAGGTCAACGATTTGTTGTTTAAATTCATCTGTGAATTGGCGACGTACTTTTCTAGACATACTTTTCTCCTGTTTTCTTTAGTGTAGAACACTTTATAAGACTGTCTAGTTTAGTGTAACCTATTCAGAGTTTCCAGTGGTATTTAAGAGCCCTATAATCTCCCGAGTGGGATTACCCACTACAGAAATTATAGAGCCTTTTTATTACCTTGAGTCCTATTATTAGTCTGGGGATAAATGTGATATTACAAAATAATAACAGAAAATTACAATTATATGTTGAAAGCGTTTTCTTTTATTGTTATAATAGCCCTAGATATTAATCAATAATACTAATGAAAAGATATCTTAGTCAGAAAGGAGATTACTCCATGAAAAGAGATTTCACTTGGAATGAAAGACAGCGTTTTTCCATTCGTAAATATTCCTTTGGGGCAGCCTCGGTCCTAATCGGTGCCAGCCTATTCTTCGGCGGCCAAGTGCTGGCTGATGAACAGGCAGTGCCAGTAGGTCAGCCTCAAGATCAAACGGTTCAGACGCTTGTTGCTGATCAGTCAGTTCAAGACGGAAATAGCTTGGCGGCACAGACAGAAGCCAGCAGCCCTGAAGTCCTTGCCAATAAGACGGCTGCCTCTCAACCAGCTAATCTGGATTCAGCTCAGGCTGCGGCAGAAACTTCTGATGTGGCTTCTACAGATGCTGGGACAGAGAGTGCAGCACCGGCTATGGTTGACACTGCCAGCCAGACAGATATTGTACCCGCTCAGCCTGAGGCACCATCAGCACCTCAGGCTGTTAGTGCTACCTCTAAGCAGAGTGAAAGTCCAGCACCGGTTCAAGCCAATCCAGCTGTGACAAGAGCCTCTGTGGCGACAACGGTTCAAGCGGTTGGCAAAGCTATTCCAAGTTCGGGTTATTATACCTATCCAGAGCGTACAGAAGTCAAGAACAGTCCCTCTGCCGATGCGCCTATGGCCTTTTACGCCAATGCAGGTGACCGTGTTTACTACGACCAAGTGCTCACTCAGGATGGTTATCAATGGCTGAGTTACAGGTCTTACAGCGGCATTCGCCGTTATGCCAATATTGCTAAGCTGGATGTTAAGGAAGTTCCGGCACCTAAGACAGGCGGTCAGTCAGCAGGAGACAGCGAAACCACTTTTCCAACCCTGCAGCGCTATACCTTTGATCGGGAAGTCGCGGTTAAAAATGAAGCTAGGGCAGCTGCTAAGACAGAGTTCACCTTTAACAAAGGGGAAGGAGTCAACTATGATAAGGAAGTTAAGGCCGATGGTTACCAATGGATTTCTTATGTCTCCTACAGCGGTATCCGCCGCTATGTCATGTTGGATAAGCTGCCAATTTCACAGCCTTCAGAATCCAAACGGACCGGACAAATCAGTGTTGAAAACCAAACCAACCAAGGCTTTGATGTCAGAATTTCCAATGTTTCAGACAGTAATGGGATCCTAGCCGTTAAGGTTCCTATCTGAACAGCTAGGAACGACCAAGATGATATCATCTGGTATGACGGCCTTAAACAGGGAGATGGCACTTATAAGGTAGCGGTCAAACTGTCTGATCATAAGAATGAAACCGGCCTTTACAATATTCATCTCTATTACCTAGAGAATGATGGCCAGCTGGTTGGTATAGCAGGTCAGCAGTATCAGTCAGCAGCTAAGGAGATGGATAAACAAGTGACTGGCACTCTTGCCATTCAAAATCAGACTTCCAATGGTTTTGATGTCAGAATTTCCAATGTTTCAGACAGTAATGGGATTCTAGCTGTTAAGGTTCCCGTCTGGACAGCTAGGAACGACCAAGATGATATCATCTGGTATACAGCAGATAGACAGGCTAATGGTGATTACAAGGTAACTGTTAAATTGTCTGACCATAAGAATGAGACGGGCACTTACATAATTCATCTATACTATGTCGATAAGAATAATCAGTTGGTTGGTGTCACTGGAACAACTTATGAGGTGCCGGCTAATGAGAATAAGGAGCAGGTAACGGTAATCAGTACCTATAAAGGAACTGGAAACTATCTGATTACGGCTCACAATGTTCCTGGTGATGGCGATATTTTAGTGGCTGTTTGGTCGGATACCCATGATCAGGATGATATCATTTGGTATGAGATGAACCGTTCCAACTTAGAGGCTTCCCTGCAAGTCAATACTCAAAACCACAATGGTACCGGAACTTATCATGCTCATGTTTATCAACGGCTTGGAGATAAGATGACTGCCTTGACCGGTTATGATTTCCAAGTTAATAAGTCCAGCTATGATACACCTTATTACAACCAAAGAGATGGCTGCTGGTCTGGCCTGAAATATGGGCGCGGTTATCTTGGGCCAACAGGATGCGTGCCAACTGACTTAGCGATGGTTATCAGCTCACTCAAGGGCCAAGAGATTACCCCGAACCAAGTGGCTGACTACCTTTACAACAATACCAATGAATTCAACAAGAATTTTGACGGAACCAGTGGCCAAGGGATTCTACAAGCTGCTAGTCATTGGGGTCTGGTTGCGACACCTCTGGGAAGCTTGGGTCAGGTTCAAACAGCCTTATCGCAAGGCTATCATGTTTTGGCGGCTGTGCAGAATAGTGTTTTTGTCCGCAATGGCAGCCATGAATTAGTTCTCAAGGGCTACAACAATGGCAGCACCCATGTATCTGATCCTTATACTTCTGGACTCTCTGGCTGGTATTCAGTAAGTCAGCTTTGGAATGAACAAAGTCATGACCCGATTGATACAAGTGGTATCGGTGCTCCGTTTATCAAGATTACAGATGCCTAGATTGTCAGGCTAAACGAGACTCATTCACAGCAAACGGCCCTGTTGCCCAGTGTTTTAGGAGGCATTAAGAACAGGGTCTTTTGATTATTGTGGAATAAGAAATGCTGGCCTTGTGAATAATGGCTCTTTGTCAACTGAAGTGAAAACAGTGATGAAAACGGTTGAGTCACAATTGACAACTTATGCCAAAGACACTAGCGATACTTCCTTTGAAAATAGCAGAACTCATAGAGCGTTTGGTGGCTATTTAATGGGAGGGATTACTACATGGGATGTTTTAGTCTCGCAAAGTCAATTTTTCCATGACTATATGCCAATGGCTGGTGATAGTTGGATAGGACAAATCACAGGAGATTCTAGTGATGAGGTAGTCGCTGATACCTTGGTTTCTGGCTTAGAAGAAAATCAGTATCAAGCAGATGATTTTAAAATAATTGCTATGGTAGATGAGAATGATGGTACCAAATATAGTATGCAGCCTCAGCTTGATGCTCTTTCGACGAATCATGGTGATCTCATCACTGATGATAATCTGATTTATTGGGAGAATGCTAATGGTGAGCATAATCAAGAATCATTAGAATTAGAAGTTCAGCATGGGGTTAGTTACCTTTTTCAATAAAAATGATAGGTGTTTCTATGAAACAGGTTTAATCCTAGTTTTCACCGTTATTAGACTTTGCTTATCAAGCATTTAAAAATCAAGTTCTGGCATTAGCTAGCACAGACCCAAAACAATTTAGGTGGGAAGCTAATCTTATTTTTAGAGAACGAAAAGGCGCTAAACATGATTACACTGCCGTCTGTGATTATACTTATAATACTTTTTAAGTAGCTTTTGGAAAGGCCAAGTGTCATCAGAATGAATTTAGCATACATTAAACGCATATTAGGTTAGCACATAAGTAATATACTTTTGAAAAATTTAGATATACAATAAAGTCATAAAAAGAAATGAGGTAAACAAAATGACACAAACAATTACATTAAACGACGGAAACAAAATCCCTGTAATTGGCTTTGGTGTTTTCCAAATTCCAGCGGACGGCTCGACCTATACAGCGGTGAAAGAAGCTTTGGAAGTTGGCTACCGTCATATTGACACGGCGCAAGCTTATTTTAACGAAAAAGAAGTTGGACAAGCCATCAAAGATTCAGGCATTCCACGTGATGAAATCTTCGTTACCAGCAAACTTTGGATTCAAGATTTTGCTTACGAAACAGCCAAAGCAACCATTGATGCAACTCTAGAAAAAATGGGGCTTGATTACCTTGACCTTTACCTGCTTCACCAACCTTACGGCAAAGTCGAAGAAGCTTGGAAGGCTCTGGAGGAAGCCAAAGCAGCTGGTAAAATCAAATCAATCGGTGTGTCAAACTTTACATCAAACTTCTGGAAGCAATTTGTTCCAAATTTTACTACCATTCCAGCTGTTAATCAAGTTGAGTTCAACCCTTACTTCCAACAAAAATCCCTACGTGACTTGCTTGCAAAAGATAATGTTACCATTGAAGCTTGGGCACCGCTGGGACAAGGAAATAAAGACTTATTTGCTGAACCAATCATCACAAACTTGGCTAATAAATATGGCAAAGATGTTGGTCAAATCATCCTACGTTTTGAAAATCAAGAAGGGATCGTCGCTTTGCCAAAATCAATCAAGAAAAGCCGCATGGCCTCTAACAAAGACATTTTTGATTTTGAATTGACAGCAGACGACTTGGCTGAGCTTCGTGCCCTTGACCCAGACGCACCAGGTGTGGGTGAGCATCTCTTGTCAGCTTATGACATTCATGCTAATGATTAATCAAAAAGTGAGGTCTTGTAAATGAAGAAAATCTTGATTTTGGGAGCAGCTGGTCAGATTGCACGAATGGTCACAAATTATTTGCTTGACCAAACTAACTACGGATTGGTCCTCTATGCTAGACAAACCAATACACGGCTTGCTAATCTAGCATCAGAACGCGTTACCCTTGTTGATGGTGATTTCAATGATAAGGCACAGTTGTTGTTTGCATTAGAAGGTGTGGACTCGGTTTATCTTAACTATGTGTCTGGTCCAGATGTGCTTGGAACCCCTTTAGAAGCAATCAAATAATCAGGTGTAGAGCGTCTGATTGTGGCAAGGTAGGTCCCTGATATTTACCAAGAAATCACAGGTCTTTTCCAGAAATGGTATCGAGATAATACTGGTATCGTGTGGACTTCTCCTGTTCGAGAGTTTGCGGATATGGTAGAAGCTAGTGGTTTGGACTATGTCTTACTCCGCATTACTTGGCTCTATAACAAGGGATTGGTTCCGCTAGAAGTAACAAGAAAAGGTGAACCGTTCACCTCTGCCCAAATGTCTCGTCAATCAGTAGCACAATTTATTGTTGATTTACTAACTGGTAAAGAAGATTATCACCGTGAAAGTCTTGGACTAGGTGAAGTTGGAACTGATTTTACAAAGCCAAGTTTTTATTAGCCTTTTGTAAAAAATTGTTTTGCTGATGAATACATGTCAGACTAATACTGATGTACATATAAAAACTAAAATCGTCACAAGAAATTTATTAATTAGACAACATGTAAAAACCTTGATTTGTACTGACCCCAAAAGTTAGACAAAAAATATTAGTGAAAGGATTTGGTTCTGTATGCTACAGGACTAAGTCCTTTTAGTTTTATCTTTTCCTTCTTTTGGTATAATAAGACAAGAAAAAATAGAAAGGAATTACATGTCTAAAAAATCTATTCGCGCAAAGCGCGTGTCCAACTACGAACTCTTTTTTGACTTGTCCTTGGTCCTTGCCATCGGGCAACTGACGGGTGCTATGCACTTAGAGGAGATTACTGTAAGCTCCATTTTGGCCTTTGTCATCTCTAATATGACCCTTCTTATGGTTTGGGTTAACGAGGTCTTTTATTATGAGAAGTACGGTGATTCTAGAAGGATTGACATTTTCACGGTGATTGCCCTCATGTTTTTCCTTGGTAATATGGCCCTCAATTTCAGGATGGACTTTACCTCTTTATACGCGGGAAGTCCAATAGTCGTCTCTTTTAATTTGCTTTTAATAGCTTCTTATGGAGTGATTGCATTGCAATATTTCCTAAAAGGGCGAGTTCTTGGCTTTAACAGAGATATGAAGGTCAATATGGGTCTCATGGGTATCTATATCCTGTCTTTACTGCCAGCAGTGCTGGGATGGCTCGATATTGGCCTCTTAAGCCTAGCTATCTACCTTCTACCAATCATCTTACCTCGCTTTGCCAATCATTTTTTTTACAAAGGTGTTGAGACCAAGACTAATTTTCCACATGCGGTTGAACGGAGTCAGCTGGTGACTATTCTGACATTTGGCGAGACAGTCATCGCCATTATCAGCAACTACCCCATCACGGAAAACCTCTATCAGGGTGCGCTTTTATTTTTGGGGATGGCCTTGATGTTCATGTTTTATATGAACCAGACTTTTCTTGCTATCGACCATCATCGCCCTGTCAATGTGTCGCTGCTGTTTTATTCACATATTTTGATTTTTGTGGGAATTAACTTCTTCACGGTTGGCGTCGAATTTCTAGCTGACCACCATCATGCAGAGACAGGATTTTATATGTTTTTGATAGGAGTTCCTCTCTTTTACATCGGAACGCTCTTTACAACAATCTATAATCATGAACTTTACCGGATGCGACCAGAGTACTTTGTTGTCTTTGCTCTGGGGCTGGCGCTCTTCATCGGTGCCTCATTGCTGATTGGGGCTCACGTACTCTACCTATCGCTCTTGCTCATCGCCTTTTTCTGGACGATGAGTCGTTATTACATGAAACTGCGGCGAAAGATTCGTGAAAATCAAAATATTCCCCACCCAGATCCTACCCAGAATCACCGTGATTTTGCCTAGATTTCAAAAAACAGTCTTTATGGCTGTTTTTTTGTGAAAGCGGCATACAAAAAACGTATGCTTAGTATACTCTAAAAGTCATTTTCAAAGTTTGTGGAAAAAGTTATACTGTAATTAACGATAGCAAAGCAAGTCTTGCTTTGCTATTGTTAAGTCAGTTGACTGATGACTGATCCAAATTCAAGAAATGAGGAAAGAATAATGACGATTCAAAACGTAATATTTAAAAATAAAGCTTTAGACCTTCGTTTGGCTGGTCATCTTTATTACCGGCAGAATTTGATGGAACTAAAGATTATGCTGCTATTGTTGTCACAGGACCAATGCTTTCTGTTCAAGAACAAGCGCAAGTAACCTATGCTAATCTTTTAGCGGAAGCTGGTTATATTGCGCTAACTTCTGACGGTGCTTATTTTGGTGAAAGTGAAGGTTTCCCGCGTCAACAAGAACTTCCTGACGTAAAAGAAACAGATATTGTGGGAGCCGTTGATTTCCTTGAAAGTCTTCCTTACGTTGACAACAATCGTATCGGTGGTCTTGGTATTTGTGGTTCTGGTTCTTACAGGTCAGTTGCAGGTGTCAAAGAGCCTAGTCTAAAGGCTATTACAGCAGTAGTACCACCTATTTCTGATATTTCAACCTCTCCAATGACTAATTTCTTCATGCCGGAAGATGACGTGAGAGCAGCTAAAGAAGCTTATGAAAATGGTACTGGTGAATTGCTGCACCTCAACTTCCAACCACGTGATTTTGAAGAAGGTGCTCAATATTGTTACAGCGCTCGCGGAAATCGTCCACGTTGGAGTAATCAGGTTGTTGCTTGGAGCCAATTAGAACTCGTTAAATATAATGTCACAGAAATTATGAAAGATATGACGAAGCCTTATTTGGTCATCTTATCAGAAAATGCGTGGAGTCAGCCAGCTTCTCGTGAAATTTTCGATGCAGCTCAAAGTAAAGTAAAAGAATGGGTTGTTATACCAGAAGCAAGTCACTTCGATATGTACGATTTATACCCATTTGTTGATGAGGCAGCAAAAGCTATTTTACCATTCTTCAATGATAATTAATCGGCAATGGCATTAAAGTCAATTTCATCAACTTATTTTTTACACAGCATATAATTTTTGTCCCACTTATTCAACTACATCAATAAAGAGACTGAGCGCTGCCCCCAAAAGTAAAGCTAACTTTTTGGGGCAGTATATTTTGTCTCAGTTTGATAAGACTTATCCCCTATCATCCACTACTTTTTCTGTACAAAATTTATAAGGTATGCTTTAATTTAACTAATGAATTGCAAAGTCATTAGTTTTTAGTCATTGTTAGAGTATGGATTCGTTTATCATTCCATCAATGGACGTGGTCTTTTGGTTTGATGGCAATTTTCAGGCGGAAGGTATCCTCGTTAGCAATGTAAAAACTGTGCTTAGAGTATTTTTGAAATCACATCAGCGATTTGGGTATAAACGAACCTACAGTGACCATTCCAAATACCATACTTTGACTTTGTCAGTAGTGAATCGTCTAACGAGTAAGATAAGGAAAAATTGAGTTATGAAGGTGTTAAAAAAAATAGTTATCTTAGTCGCTTTATTTTTAGGTATCCTATCGAGTAGCGCGATGAATGTTTATGCAGATGATGTGGAGTATAGTATTCCTTCTTATATAGGTGATTTGGCAATCCATCAAGATAATTCTGCTATCTATCGTCAAAGGGTGACTTATCATTTTGATTCTAGTTACAAGGGGCAATATGTTAGTCTGGGCACGGCTGGCAAAATGCCAAAGGGATTTACCCTTTCGGGGCCCCCGACTGTCAGGGCCTATAAGAATGGTAAAGAGATTTATGTCTCATCCAATCTTGAAAACTTAGGAGACGGCTATCGTCTCAAAGTCTATAATTCTGGTCAGGAAGGTGACACGGTTGAGCTAGATGTAGAATGGCAGCTTTCTAACATGCTTTTCAAATATCAAGATATTGCAGAGTTGAATTGGTCACCCATTTCAAACTGGGATGTAAGGCTAGACAAGGTCGAAATGAATGTGTCTATTGACGGAACTTCTAAACAGAGCCAACTGGTTCCGCATAGAGGCTATCTGCAAGATACTCCCCGAGTCACAAAAGAGAACAATACTTATCATATCGCTGCTCAAAATGTTCATAATCGTTTAGAATTACATGCCTATTGGGATACCGATATTATCGAAGGGGCAAGTCTGCCCGGCCGCCATCTAGATGATTTCCGAAAGTTGGAAAATAAGATTGGCCGAGCAAATCGCAGGCGTCTGTTCTTGGTGAATGCTGCCATACCACTTATTTTAATGGTCAGTCTGGTCCTGCTCTGTGTCTGTTATTATCGCTTGAAAAAAGCATTGACTAGATACTACTTCAAACCAGTTCGTCTTTATGAAATGCCTGCTGATCTGTCCCCTCTGGCAGTGATGCAGATGGTTTACAATCAATCTGTCTTTGATTTGAGTGCTTTTGGTAAGGCCATGGGAAGAAAACCTGTTACTTTTGATAATTTACTGCAGGCCGAGTTACTGGATTTAATTGATCGTAAGGCCTTGGTTATGGAAGAAGTAGAAGGAAAATACTGGTTAACCATTGGTGATACATCACAGTTGAGCGACTATGAAGATGATTTTATCAGCTGGGCCTTTGGAGAAAATCTGAATCTGCCAGTATCTAGCTTATTTTCAGACTATCATTTTGATGAGGATGCCAAGAGGCGTCTAAAAAAGGCTTACAGCGGCTCCGAATTAGAAGGTCAGATGCGCAGTGCGGGAAATAAAATCACCAATGCCTTTAAAGTGCAGGCAAAACGCATCTCTCAAGAGGTTAAGGCTCAGGTTGACAGTTTTGCTCCAGCCAGCTACCGCAAATTAAGTAAAAAAGAACGAGGACAACTGAATGCCATCGGGGTAAGTCTAACGATTATGATTATTATTCCGATAGTTGTGACAGTTTATCTTCTCATTCATTATTATTTCCATCTGATCACTCTATTTTATATCTTGCTGAGTTTTTCTTTGATTGTCATTCTTTTTCTTTTTTTATGGAGGACAGCTTTCTATCGCTATTCTGGCGTTTTAACGCCAGAAGGTGGTCGAGTTCGTCTGCTCTGGGATAGTTTCGATAAAATGATGGCCGATATTGGTACTTTTGAAAAGGCAGAGCTGGAAAGTCTTATCATCTGGAATCGAATGCTGGTTTATGCAACCCTCTTTGGTCACGCTGATAAAGTAGAGCGCTATATGGAACTGCACAGTGTTCAGCTGTCTGATTACCCAATAACGACAATCTACCCTTATCTTGCACCCCAGTTGTATTTAGCGACCAGTCAATTCAACAATTCCATTACTGCGGCCAATAGTGCCTCTCATTTCAGTGTCTCATCTGGAAGCTCTGGCTTCGGTGGTTTCTCTGGCGGCGGAGGCGGTGGCGGCGGAGGTGCCTTCTAAATTCCATAAAATTCTGCTATAATAAGAACTAAATTTAGTCTAGGAGTTATTATGCTAATCATTGAACTGCTCAAGGCGATTTTCTTAGGAATCGTCGAAGGAATTACGGAGTGGCTCCCCATTTCCAGTACAGGTCATTTAATCCTTGTCGAGGAATTTATTAGTCTTAAGCAAGGTGCCGCTTTTTGGGAGCTCTTTAAAATTGTTATCCAGCTGGGAGCTATCTTAGCGGTTATGGTCATTTATTTTGATCGTCTCAACCCTTTTCAAAAGGGAAAGACAGCGCGTGAAGTGCGCTTGACCTGGCAGCTTTGGCTCAAGGTTGTCATCGCCTGTATTCCGTCAGCGATAGTTGGTTTGCTGTTTGATGATTGGATGGATGCACATTTTGGCAATGTTACCAGTGTTGCTACCATGTTGATTGTCTACGGGATTGCCTTCATCTGGATTGAAAGACGCAATCGAGATGTTGAACCTGAGGTGACAGATTTGACTAGGATGCACTATAAGACAGCCCTCTATATCGGTCTATTTCAGGTCTTGAGTATCATTCCAGGGACCAGTCGCTCAGGTGCCACTATTTTAGGGGCTATCCTAGTTGGAACTAGCCGTAGTGTGGCGGCTGATTTTACCTTTTTCCTAGGGATACCTACTATGTTTGGCTACAGTGGTCTTAAATTCGTCAAGTTTTTCCTTGATGGCAATAGCTTAAATATTGACCAGTGGTTAATTCTCTTAGTAGCCTCGGCTGTGGCTTTCGCTGTCAGCATGGCTGTTATCAAATTTTTAACTAATTTTGTTAAAGAGCATGATTTTACAATATTTGGCTGGTACCGTATCGCTCTAGGAATTGTTCTGCTCCTCTATGCAGTAGTTAAAGTTTTGGTGTAAATATCTAAAAAGATCGAGGCAAACCCTCGGTCTTTTTAGGTTGCTGTAAAATTGAACTTTTGCGACTTTTCTTGTATAATGTAGTAACTACTTGGTGAGGTTAAAATATTATGGAAATGAAACAGATCAATGAGTCAACACTTAAGATTACGGTTAGTCTTGAGGATTTAGACTCTTACGGTATGGAGTTGAAAGATTTTCTCATGCCTCAGGAAAAAACAGAAGAATTTTTCTACGCTATTTTGGATGAATTGGATATTCCGGATAATTTTAAGGCGACAGGAATGCTTAGTTTTCGAGTAACACCACGTCAAGATCGAGTAGATGTTTTTGTTACCAAGTCTGAGCTAAATGAAGATTTAGATTTTGAACAGTTGGCAGAGGATGTGGGAGATTTTGCTGACATGAATCCCGAAGAATTCTTCAAAAATTTGGAAAAAAATATGATAGCTCATGGGGATACAGAGGCTCATGAAAAGTTGAAGAATCTTGAGGAGATGTTGGATGATGCAATCAATAGTCTACCCGATATGGAAGAGTCAGCGACAGCTAGCTCTGAAGACGGAGAAGGTCCTAAGAGGATAAAATTTAGAGATGAGGATTTGATTCCTGTCACTAACTTCGTTCACTATGTTGCTGATTTCCCAAGTTTAAAGGCTGCTATTGTAGCAGCAAAAGCTCTTGACGTCCCAGTTGAAGCATCTGAGCTTTTCAAATTAGATGATAAGTATCATATTACAGCTCTTTTTAGTGTTGATGGCGAAGAACCTATCCGCGGTAGGCAGCTGCAGGCTCGTCTCTTAGAATACGGTCAACCAGCAACCCATACACGCGCTTATTTGTTGGAACACGGCGTTAGGTTACTGGGTCATTCTGCTGTTGAGCGCTTAAAAAGGGTTGAGTTGGTGTAAGTATAGATGATAAATCGCTTTCTTCTCTATTATATTCTGGTGCTGATAGGGACCTTTCTCATTTCCTTAATCATCACTCCTTTGGTGCGCTTTTTAGCCTTTCATATCGGAGCTGTTGATAATCCCAATGCTCGTCGTATCAATAAGGTTCCTATGCCTAGCAGTGGTGGCTTGAGCATTTTAATCGCTTTTTTGATTGGTTCCATGATTTTGATGCCGATTATCACGCAAAAGCATCACTATTTAGCCCCTTATTTTGATTATATTATGCCGGTCGCTTTTGGGGGGCTAATCATTGCAATAACCGGTTTTATCGATGACATCCATGAGCTTAAGCCTAAAGCAAAACTCTTAGGTATCATTCTGGGAGCAGTTGTTGTCTGGACTTTCACTGACTATCGTTTTGACAGTTTTAAGATTCCCTTTGGGGGTCCCATGCTGTATTTTGGTCCGGTTCTCAGTTTCTTTTTCACAGTTCTTTGGATTGTCGCGATTACCAATGCCATAAACCTGATTGATGGCCTGGATGGTCTGGTCTGCGGGGTTTCAATCATCAGCCTGACCACTATGGGGTTGATTTCTTATTTCTTTCTTTTTGATAGTAACCTTTATACGACTTTAACCATCTTCCTCTTGATTGCAGCCATTGCAGGATTTTTTCCTTACAACTACAATCCCGCCCTTATCTACCTAGGAGATACCGGTGCCCTCTTTATCGGTTTTATGATTGGGGTTCTGTCCCTGCAAGGTTTGAAAAATTCAACGGCAGTGGCAGTCATTACGCCAGTTATCATTCTAGGTGTTCCGATTTTAGATACCTTTGTGGCGATTATTCGGCGGAAGTTGTCTGGCCGTCCGGCTATGGAGGCTGACAAAATGCACCTGCATCACCGCTTGCTAGCCATGGGATTCACCCATCGAGGCGCCGTTCTAGTGGTCTATGGTATTACCATGGTTTTCTCACTAACTTCCTTGTTACTAAATGTTTCAAGCCGTTGGGGTGGGATCCTGCTGATGGTCGGCCTCCTTTTTACAGCTGAGGTTCTGATTGAAGGGCTGGAAATCTGGGGAGTCGGTCGTACCCCCTTGTTTAGTTGCCTGAAATTTATTGGGAACAGCAGCTATCGCCAATCTGTCATTGATAAATGGAAGCAGCGGTTTAAGTAGGATTTTTATAAACAAAGACAAAGCCAAGCTTGTCTTTTTTTGTTATAATGAGATAGTATAAGAGGGCTTTTAGCCTTGAAATTATTGATAAAAGGAGTCTCTAATGTCTGTACTTGAAATAAAAAATCTTCATGTTTCTATCGAAGATAAAGAAATATTAAAGGGCTTGAACCTGACACTCAGGACAGGTGAAATTGCTGCTATTATGGGACCAAATGGTACAGGGAAATCAACTCTTTCTGCTGCCATCATGGGGAATCCCAATTATGAAGTGACTGAGGGTGAGATTTTCTTTGATGGTGTTAATATTCTTGAACTTGAGGTAGACGAACGTGCGCGTTTGGGCCTTTTTCTGGCCATGCAGTACCCTTCAGAAATCCCGGGAATTACTAATGCCGAGTTTATCCGTGCTGCTATGAATGCTGGTAAGGAAGATGACGAAAAGATTTCGGTGCGTGATTTCATCGTAAAGCTCGACGAAAAAATGGAGCTGCTTGGTATGAAGGAAGAAATGGCAGAGCGCTACCTCAATGAGGGTTTTTCAGGTGGTGAGAAAAAGCGCAATGAAATTCTTCAGCTTTTGATGTTAGAACCCAAGTTTGCTCTTCTTGATGAAATTGACTCAGGTCTCGATATCGATGCCCTCAAGGTTGTTTCAAAAGGGGTTAATGCTATGCGTGGTGAGAGTTTTGGTGCTATGATCATCACCCACTATCAGCGTCTGCTCAACTATATCACTCCTGATGTAGTCCATGTTATGATGGATGGTCGAATTGTCCTGACAGGGGATGCTGAATTGGCTGCCCGCCTTGAAAAAGAAGGTTATGCTCAAGTGGCAGAGGATCTGGGACTTGAATATCACGAAGAAGTCTAAAAATGATGTCGCCTATCCCTTTGGCCTAGGCCCTATTCAACTTAGAAACTACTAGAAAAGAAGGAGTAAACATCATATTATGTCAAAAAAATCTATTATAAATTTTTCGCAGCTGCAGGCTGAACCTATCTGGCTGCAAGAGCGGCGTCTAGCTGCTTTTGATAATATTGACACGCTCAAGTTTCCCAATATCGAACGGGTGAAATTTCACCGTTGGAATCTGGGAGATGGAACCATTTCTGAAAATGAAGCAGTCGCAAATGTTCCTGATTTCACGGCTCTTGGGAACAATCCTAAATTAGTTCAGGTGGGGACGCAGACCTTACTTCAACAACTACCGGCTGATTTACTAGAGCAAGGTGTGGTTTTTACGGACCTGACCACTGCACTGGAAGAAATTCCAGATGTGATTGAGACTAATTTGGGCACGGCTCTGGCTTTTGATGAAGATAAATTAGCGGCCTACCATTATGCCTATTTCAATAGTGCAGCTGTCCTCTATGTTCCCGATAATGTTGAAGTAGACCTACCTATAGAGGGTATTTTTCTGCAAGATAGTGATAGTGCTGTGCCTTTTAACAAGCATGTACTCATCATCGTAGGTCGCAATGCTAAGGTGAGCTATTTGGAGCGGTTTGAATCTATCGGTAATGCCAGTGTCAAGACCACTGCCAATATCAGCGTTGAAGTCATTGCTAAGGCTGGCAGTCAGATTAAATTTTCTGCTATCGATCGTCTGGGTACAAACTTGACTACCTACATGAGTCGTCGTGGCCGTCTGGATAGAGATGCTTCAATCGACTGGGCTCTCGGGGTCATGAATGAAGGAAATGTCATTGCGGATTTCGACAGCGATTTGATTGGTGATGGCAGCGACGCCAACCTTAAAGTGGTAGCAGCATCGAGCGGCCGTCAAATCCAAGGAATTGATACTCGAGTGACCAATTATGGTCGTAATTCGGTCGGCCATATTTTGCAGCACGGTGTTATTCTTGAACGTGGAACATTGACCTTTAATGGTATCGGTCATATTGTCAAAGGGGCTAAGGGGGCGGATGCTCAGCAGGAAA
The DNA here is from genome assembly GCF_042649885.1 of Streptococcus dentapri. Taxonomy (NCBI): domain Bacteria; kingdom Bacillati; phylum Bacillota; class Bacilli; order Lactobacillales; family Streptococcaceae; genus Streptococcus; species Streptococcus dentapri. Next base: position 19,102 of record NZ_JBHSAC010000046.1, read on the forward strand.
GTCGTGTTTTAATGCTGTCGGACAAGGCACGTTCGGATGCCAATCCAATTTTGCTCATTGATGAAAATGATGTTACTGCAGGACACGCAGCTTCTATCGGTCAAATTGATCCAGAAGATATGCATTATCTGATGAGCCGTGGTTTAAAGTTTGAAGAGGCTGAGCGTCTTGTTATCCGTGGCTTCTTAGGAGCAGTCATTACAGAAATTCCAATTAAAGAAGTTCGTGAGGAAATGATTTCTGTGCTTGATACAAAATTGGATAAACGTTAAAGAGATATTGGTTTTTTTCTGTTTTTGGAAGGAGTTTTCATTGCTAGACGTCAAAAAAATACAAAAGGATTTCGCCATTTTACAACAGCTTGTTAATGATGAGCCCTTGGTCTATTTAGATAATGCGGCGACTACTCAAAAGCCGCAAGCAGTTCTTGATGTTTTAATGGACTACTATCACACAGATAACGCTAATGTACATCGTGGAGTGCATACATTGGCAGAGCGTGCGACGAAAAATTATGAGATTAGTCGTGAAAAGTTATGCCAATTTCTCAATGCGCGCAGCACCAAAGAGATTCTCTTTACACGCGGGACAACGACGGGTCTCAATTGGGTTGCCCAGTTTGCTAGGGAGATTTTAAAACCTGGCGATCAGGTTCTGGTGTCCATTATGGAACACCATTCTAATCTAATTCCCTGGCAGGAGGTCTGCCGGACGACGGGCGCTGAGTTGGTTTATGCCTATCTTAAAGACGGTCAGCTCGATATGGATGATTTCAAATCTAAATTAACTGCAAAAACAAAATTTGTCAGTCTCGCTCAAATTTCTAACGTGTTAGGTTGTATTAATCCCATTAAAGAGATTGCTCGGTTGTCCCACCAAGTAGGCGCTTATCTGGTTGTTGATGGTGCTCAATCAGCCCCTCACATGAAGGTTGATGTCCAAGATTTGGACTGTGATTTCTTTACTCTGTCCGGTCATAAAATGTTGAGTCCAACTGGTATCGGTGTCCTCTATGGTAAGGAAGAAATCCTCAATCGTATTTCTCCTATTGAATTTGGCGGTGAGATGATTGATTTTGTTTATGAGCAGGAGGCTAGTTGGAAGGAACTCCCTTGGAAGTTTGAAGCTGGGACTCCTAATATTGCTGGCAGTATCGCACTTGGAGCAGCTGTTGACTATCTCAATAATCTTGGCTTGGAGAATATCCATGCTCATGAACAGGACTTGGTCGCCTATGTCTTGCCTAAGTTACAGGCCATTGAAGGCTTGACTATTTATGGTCCACAAGATCCTGTTCAACGTGCTGGTGTGATTGCCTTTAATTTAGAGGGATTGCATCCCCATGACGTGGCAACCGCCCTTGATTATGAGGGAGTTGCTGTTAGGGCAGGTCACCACTGTGCCCAGCCTTTAATCAATCATCTAGGTATTCATTCGGCTGTGCGAGCCAGCTTTTACATTTACAACAGTAAGGAAGATTGTGATAAACTTGTTGATGCCATCTTAAAAGCAAAGGAGTTCTTCAATGGCACTTTCTAGGTTAGATAGTCTCTATAAGGCAGTGATTGCCGACCATTCTAAAAGTCCGCACCATCGCGGTGTCTTGGAAGGGGTCGAGCAGTTACAGCTCAATAATCCTACATGTGGAGATGTCATCAATCTCTCGGTCAAATTTAATGAAGATGCGATTGAAGATATAGCTTTTACTGGTGATGGTTGCACCATTTCGACAGCTTCATCCAGCATGATGACAGATGCTGTTATTGGGAAAACCAAGGAAGAAGCCCTTGAACTAGCTGAAATTTTTTCCCATATGGTCCAAGGACAGCAGGACGAAAGGCAGAAGAAACTTGGAGAATCAGAGTTGATGGCTGGGGTTTCTAAGTTTCCGCAACGGATTAAGTGTGCAACTCTAGCCTGGAATGCCCTTAAAAAAGCTATTGAGCGTAGTCAATAGATTGAGCTGACTTCGGTTAGATAGAATTAAAAATATAGTTTATTTGCGTTAATTTCCTATAAAAGGATTATAGAAAGGACGGCGCGACGATTAGGAGTAATAGGCAAGCTACCACTATTGGACTCTTGCCTTTTCTATGCCTTCTGATGGTCAGCTTAAGGTAAAATGATGGCTGAAAATGAAAAAGTAGATCCAAAGCCGATTGATCTTGGTGAATATAAATACGGCTTCCATGATGATGTTACCCCAATTTTTTCAACTGGTAAGGGCATTAATGAGGAGGTAGTTCGCAAGATGTCTGCTGAAAAAGAGGAGCCTGAGTGGATGTTAGACTTCCGCCTCAAATCTTTAGAAGTTTTTAATAAAATGCCCATGCAAGAATGGGGACCTGATCTCTCAGAAATCAACTTTAATGATCTGATTTATTATCAAAAAGCCTCTAAAAAGGCCGCTCGTGATTGGGAGGATGTTCCTGAAAAAATTAAAGAAACCTTTGAACGGATCGGTATTCCCGAGGCAGAGCGAGCTTATCTAGCCGGTGCTTCTGCTCAGTATGAATCCGAAGTGGTTTATCACAATATGAAAGAGGAGTATGATAAGTTAGGGATTGTCTTCACCGATACCGATTCCGCTTTAAAGGAATATCCGGAGCTCTTCAAAGAGTATTTCTCTAAATTGGTACCGCCGACAGATAATAAATTAGCAGCCCTAAACTCGGCCTTTTGGTCTGGTGGAACTTTCATCTATGTTCCTAAGGGTGTTACAGTTGATATTCCTCTCCAAACTTATTTCCGTATCAATAATGAGGCAACAGCTCAGTTTGAGCGGACCCTGATTATTGTGGATGAGGGAGCCAGTGTTCATTATGTCGAAGGATGCACGGCTCCAACTTATTCTACTGCTAGTCTTCACGCGGCTATTGTTGAAATTTTTGCCTTAGATGGAGCCTATATGCGCTACTCAACTATCCAGAACTGGTCTGATAATGTTTATAATTTGGTAACCAAACGTGCCCGAGCTACTAAAAACGCTACGGTTGAATGGATTGATGGGAACCTTGGAGCTAAAACGACCATGAAATATCCATCTGTCTATCTGGACGGTGAAGGGGCGCGTGGTACTATGTTATCTATTGCCTTTGCCAATGCCAATCAGCATCAGGATACAGGCGCCAAGATGATCCACAACGCACCGCATACATCATCATCTATTGTCTCAAAATCCATCGCCCGTAATGGCGGTAAGGTGGATTATCGTGGACAAGTGACCTTTAACCGCGAATCATCCAAATCTGTCAGTCATATCGAATGTGATACGATTTTGATGGATGATCTGTCTAAATCGGATACGATTCCTTTTAATGAAATTCACAACTCACAAGTTGCTTTGGAACATGAAGCCAAGGTTTCAAAAATTTCAGAGGAACAACTCTATTACCTTATGAGCCGCGGACTGAGTGAATCGGAGGCAACTGAAATGATTGTCATGGGCTTTGTTGAGCCATTTACCAAAGAGCTTCCTATGGAATACGCTGTTGAATTGAATCGTCTAATCAGCTATGAAATGGAAGGGTCTGTTGGATAGGAAGTGAGTGAAAATGGGACAAAGTGCCTGCTTTTGGAAATTGCATTCAGTCTGGAAAATGTTTAAGTCTTGAGATTAAGGAGCATCAATGTCTTACTTTGATAATTTTATGAAAGCCAATAAGGCTTACGTCGATTTGCATGGGACGGAACATTTACCCATCAAACCTAAGACCAAGGTTGCTATCATTACTTGTATGGATTCGCGTCTGCACGTGGCATCAGCTTTGGGTCTAGCCCTGGGTGATGCCCATATTCTGCGTAATGCCGGCGGCCGTGTTACAGATGATATGATTCGCTCTTTGGTTATCTCTCAGCAGCAGTTAGGCACACGGGAAATCGTAGTGCTCCACCATACGGATTGTGGCGCTCAAACCTTTAACAATGATGAGTTTGTTAGTCAATTAGAAGACCGTTTTCAAGTTGATTTAGGAGACACGGACTTTTTGCCTTTCGCCGATATAGAGGCAAGTGTCCATCAGGATGTGCAGTTGTTAAAGGATTCTCCTTTAATACCGGATGATGTAGTCATTTCGGGCGGGGTTTATGATGTAGATACAGGACGTATCTCTGAAGTTAAATAGGCTTGAGGCTAGACAAAAGTCCGGCCTTTTTGTTTTGCTCTAGCTTTACCAGATTAACGAAAGGGTTGATTGGCAGTCCTTGTCCCTAGGCCAAGGCAATTTACTGGCTAACAGTTTTGGTTCTATTAAAAGGATTGAACTGACAGATTAGTTTATGACGCAATGCACACATTGTTGCTTGGAGCCGCGAATTTCAATTATGAAATCTATTTGGGAAATGGCTTTTTACGTCTATTGGAACGGATGAAGGAATTGTTAATATTTTTGCAGGTCATGGAGAAGTTTACATTCAAAGTTTAAATCGGCAGCAATTGCTGGTGCTCTTCAGCAGTATATTACAACTGGCAGCAGCTAGTCAGCAATTATTGTAAAAATAAATGGCATTGAGCAGTCAGCTATTTTAGACGTTTTAAAATAGACTCGATATTATAACGTCCCCAGTTTGTTAATTCTTCCAGAAAGCTTTTAAGCTCATCATCTGAAAAATGGGATTTCAGTAAATAACAGGCCCGTCCAGCAACTTTATAGAACTCATCAATTTCAGGACAGCTGTTTATAAATGCCTCAAATGTCTTAAATTGATTGCTATCCATATAAACCATAATAAATTGCTGATTTGGATAGTGAATATTAACAGAAAAAGCACTTATGAGACCTTCTTCTTGTAGCTTGATAATTCTATTGCCCACGGCTTGACCAGTTAAATGGACGGCCTCCCCAATTTCCTTGTTAGTAAGACGGCTATTACTTTTTAAACTGTTTAAAATTTGTTGATCAATCTGATCCATAATAAAAGATTCCTTTCAAGATGAAAATAAACAGTCAGTTCTTTTTTCATTGGCTTATGTTTATTTAATCAGCGAAGTATTATACTCATTATATCACCAAAAAAGGAGTTCTCAAATGAAACAGGCATTGTTAGTAATAGATGTGCAAAATGATTATTTTAAAGGCGGAAAGTGCGAGTTAGTCAATCCGGATACTGCACTGGCCAATATTAACCAATTAGAATCTTGTTTTTTGGAAACAAATCAACTGATTATTTATATTCAGCATATTAAGAATGACAAGCAAGCAGATTTTTTTGCCAAAAACAGTGAAGGTGCTCGTTTGCATTCAAATTTATCCTTGGATTCTAACTCTATTATTATTTCAAAGTCCTATCCAAATAGCTTTATAGAGACAAATCTGGAGGAGATTTTGAAAGATTGGGAGATTGAACAGCTGGTTATTACTGGTATGATGACGCATATGTGTGTAGATTCAACAACAAGAGCTGCCAAGGAAAAAGGTTATCAGCCTATACTGATTCAAGATGCAACAGCAACAAAAGATCTTGACTGTCAAGGTCAGATAGTTAGTGTTGAGGTTGTACAAAAGAGCTTTATTAGCGCACTACAAAACTTTTCGCAGATTAAAACGACAGCTGAATTTTTGATCAATAAGGATTCTATCTAAATTCTGTTGATCTATATTTAACTTGTTGGCAGAAGGATTTGTGTTATAATGTTATTGTTTAACAATATCATAGGAGAAATACATGTCACAACCTATTCGTGTGCGTTATGCACCAAGCCCTACAGGATTATTGCACATTGGGAATGCGCGAACAGCACTCTTTAACTATCTTTATGCACGTCACCATGGAGGCACTTTTATTGTTCGGATTGAGGATACCGATCGCAAGCGTCATGTTGAAGATGGGGAACGTTCACAATTAGACAATCTACGCTGGCTGGGTATTGATTGGGATGAAAGTCCAGAAACTCATGAAAACTATCGGCAATCAGAGCGTTTGGGACTCTATCAAAAATATATCGACCAACTTCTAGCTAGTGGGAAAGCCTATAAATCTTATGTGACAGAAGAAGAGCTTGCAGCAGAGCGGGAGCGTCAAGAAGCAGCGGGTGAAACACCGCGTTATATCAATGAATTTCTCGGTATGAGTGAGGATGAGAAGGCTGCTTATATCGCAGAGCGTGAAGCGGCAGGTATTACTCCAACGGTTCGCTTGGCTGTCAATGAATCAGAGCTTTACAGTTGGACTGATATTGTCAAAGGTGATATTGAATTTGAAGGCAGTAATATTGGTGGTGACTGGGTTATCCAAAAGCGTGATGGCTATCCAACCTACAATTTCGCAGTTGTTATTGATGATTACGATATGCAAATTTCACATGTTATCCGCGGTGATGACCACATTGCTAATACGCCAAAACAGTTGATGGTTTATGAAGCCTTGGGCTGGGAAGCACCACAATTTGGTCACATGACCTTGATCATCAATTCAGAAACTGGAAAGAAACTGTCCAAGCGTGACACAAATACGCTGCAGTTTATTGAGGACTACCGTAAAAAAGGTTATCTACCTGAAGCAGTCTTTAACTTTATTGCCCTGCTAGGTTGGAATCCAGGCGGAGAAGATGAAATCTTCTCACGTGAGGAATTGATTGAGCTTTTCGATGAAAATCGTCTCAGCAAGTCACCGGCAGCCTTTGACCAAAAAAAATTAGACTGGATGAGTAATGCTTATATCAAGAATGCTGATTTTGACCGCATTTTTGAGCTCTGTAAACCCTTCTTGGAAGAAGTTGGACGTCTGACAGACAAGGCGGAAAAATTGGTAGAACTCTATCAACCGCAACTAACTTCAGCTGATGAAATTGTTCCTTTGACCGATCTCTTCTTTGAAGATTTTCCAGAACTGACTGTTCAGGCAAAGGAGTTTATGGCAGGGGAAACAGTGCCGACCGTCTTGAGTACTTTCAAGGCTAAACTTGAAGCGATGACTGATGCTGACTTTGTCGTGGAAAATATCTTCCCACAAATCAAGGCTGTTCAGAAAGAAACAGGTATCAAAGGTAAGAACCTCTTCATGCCAATCCGAATTGCTGTTTCAGGTGAAATGCATGGACCAGAACTACCAGATACCATCTTTCTTCTAGGACGTGAAAAATCTATCGAGCATCTAGACAATATGTTAAAACAATTATAAGTTTAAGAGAGACTGAGGCAAAAGTGCCCAGTCTCTTGATTTTTATAATTTTAGTTGCAAGATACAGAGATGGAAAAATGTTTGCTGATTTATCAACTTTAGCATTTTCTCCTACTCAATTGATTAGAAGCTGTGGTCTCAATCAACTATTGCTGGCTTTAATAGTCCATTAGACTATTAAAGATGGGAAATTAAAACTACCTACTTTCTCCTTGCTAGGCAAGTGGCAGAGATATCGAATTACAAAAGTCAAAGGCTTGAAAGAGAGTATCGGAAAGCCCAAAAAAATGAAGCTCAATACACAGTGGATGTTGTATATTAAGCAATAATTTCCTACCAGCGTACTAGTGAGAAGAATAAAGTCACTAGACTGTTTCTTTTTTCTAAAAAAAATTCATAAAAAATACCAAATATTTTACTGTGTATTATAATCTCATTATGCTATAATAGGACAGGCGGTGATAAGTTTGCGTACTGTCAAAGTTGGTAATCCAAGGAGCGATTGTTTTAGAGATAGGGGGGAGAATTTCTCTGGACAGCTGATTTGTTTCCTTGCTTAGCCAATCATAAAGGACATACTGTTCACTGAATTTTAAAGCCTCCGATAATTCGGAGGTTTTTGTTATTTTAAGTATAAAATAATATAATATTTCAAATAGTGACTAGAAATGGTAAGAAGTTATGAATATATTTATTTTAGAAGATAATCTTATCCAGCAAACGAGAATCAAGACGCTGGTTACAGAGATTTTAAGGGAGGAAGGCCTATCGGCTCGTCAGTTAGAAGTGTCTTCCAAGCCTCAGAATCTATTAGAAACTATTGTCGAAAAGGGGAATCATCAGCTTTTTCTCCTGGATATTGATATTAAAGGGGAAACGAAAAAAGGTTTGGAAACAGCTGCTGATATCCGTAGCATTGATCCAGCAGCCGTCATTGTTTTTGTAACGACCCACTCGGAATTTGCTCCAATCAGTTTTAAATACAAGGTATCTGCCTTGGATTTTATTGACAAAACTGTCTCAGATGAAGATTTTAAAGAAGAATTGCGAGAGGCAATTACTTATACGGCTAATAATATGCATCGAACTGAGGAAGTTGATGAAGTATTTACTTTTGAATCGGCTCAGGCGCGTGTTCAGCTACCTTTTAAAGATATCTATTATTTCGCAACCTCACCAACTCCCCATAAGGTGATGTTGATGACCAAAACGGAGCGTTTGGAATTCTACGGCAGCCTGTCTGAAATCGCAGCTGTTAATTCACGACTATTTTCTTGTCACCGTTCCTTCCTCATCAATCTGGATAATATCAGTCGTGTGGATAAAGTCGAGCTTCTGGTTTACTTTGATAACGGCGATGCCTGCCCAGTGTCCCGTTTGAAAATGAAGTCCTTAATGAAGGAATGGGAACAGAGACAGAAAGATATTTAACTGTAAGTAAAGACCTTATCAAAACATTTCAAGATAAAAAAACAACAATTCAAGATATTGCTATTCAAAATTTTGGGATTTCTATTATACTAGTGAATGTAGGGATGAAGTTTTCTATTAGTTTCTCTCCAAATTTTAACTGATAGAAAACAGACGCAAACTTATCCCGAACTTCTTATTTATTCGAAACCCATTTCTCATCTCTCTCCCAATATATTGTGAAATGGAAAAAGAAACCTGCTGATGCGGGTTCTTTTTTTGCATATTTTTTGAACTTTTAGCTAGAATATGAATAAAAACCAAAAAAAATATAAAAAATAAAGGAAAAATTAGAAAAAAATACAAAAGTGTGTTGACGTATGAATAAAAATACTATACAATTATTGTCATAAGGTTGAGCTAGCAGTTTCAACCAATAAATAAGAAAAGGGAAATATTATGTCGAAGGAAAAAGTTATTCTAGCTTACTCAGGAGGTCTTGATACCTCTGTTGCGATTACCTGGTTGAAAAAAGATTATGATGTCGTTGCGGTTTGTATGGATGTCGGCGAAGGTAAAGATCTTGAATTTATTCATGACAAGGCCTTGACTGTTGGTGCCATTGAATCTTACGTGCTTGATGTAAAAGATGAATTTGCGCAAGAATATGTTCTTCCAGCCTTGCAGGCACATGCTTACTATGAACAAAAATATCCTTTGGTCTCAGCCCTCAGCCGTCCAGTTATTTCTAAAAAATTAGTTGAGATCGCTCATAAGACAGCAGCAACGACAATTGCCCATGGCTGTACCGGTAAAGGGAATGACCAAGTACGTTTCGAAGTAGCTATTGCGGCTCTTGATCCAAGCTTGAAAGTTATTGCTCCAGTTCGTGAGTGGAAGTGGTCACGTGAGGAAGAAATTGAATACGCTAAGGCCAACGGTGTACCAGTGCCAGCTGACCTTGACAATCCTTACTCAGTCGACCAAAATCTTTGGGGGCGTGCCAATGAGTGCGGTGTTCTAGAAAATCCTTGGAACCAAGCACCAGAAGATGCTTATGGTATTACAGTGGCGGTAGAAGATGCACCGGATACACCAGAATATGTTGATATCGACTTTAAGGAAGGTAAACCAGTGGCTCTCAATGGTGAGTCCATGAAGTTGGCTGACTTGATTCAAAAGTTGAATATAATTGCTGGTGCTCATGGTGTTGGACGTATTGACCACGTTGAAAACAGATTGGTTGGTATTAAATCACGTGAAATTTACGAATGTCCGGCAGCTATCACGCTTTTGACAGCACATAAGGAAATTGAAGACTTGACCTTGGTACGTGAAGTTTCTCACTTCAAACCAATTCTTGAAAATGAATTGTCAAACCTCATCTATAATGCCTTGTGGTTCAGCCCAGCAACAGAAGCTATCATCGCTTATATCAAGGAAACCCAAAAGGTTGTTAACGGAACAGCCAAGGTTAAGTTATACAAGGGTTCAGCGCAAGTTGTGGCTCGTAAGTCAGATAATTCACTCTATGATGAAAACCTAGCTACCTACACTTCAGCTGATAGCTTTGATCAAGATGCTGCCGTAGGCTTTATCAAACTCTGGGGCTTGCCAACACAGGTTAATTCACAAGTCAACAATAAGTAATATTGTGAGGAAGGCTTATCAGATAAAAGTATACAGAGATATACATCTGAGACTCTTTTCTTATAACTTGTAAATTCGATAAGGTATTCAGAGAGATACTTCGAGCTTAAATAAAGATATCCAGAGAGAATCATTTAAGAAAAAGCCCGTGAGGCAGAAAGAGGCTGGGACAAAAGTCCTGCCTTTTTTGTTTTGCTCTAGCTTTATCAGATCAACTGTGCAGAAAAAAGTCAGGACGACAAAATCAAAATGCGATTTATCACAATTTAGCGATTCTCGTTCCGCTCTTTTTATATGACATTTAATGATCTCTTGCACAAGGGGATTGTGCTAGAACATGCTTTATGTTAAGCTTTTAATGGTATCGTAAAATCGTACGATGATTAAACGACAAACTAGATAGATATAAAAAGAAAGGAAGTGGAGCAGGCTAAAAGCTAGCTAGATGTTGAGAGTATCTGAACTCACAATCAGTCTTTTTGCTTGTTCTTAATATATTGGTTATGACAACAGAGAATCATAAACTATGGGGTGGCCGGTTTGAAGCTGGTTTAGAGAAATGGGTTGAGGAATTTGGGGCATCTATTTCTTTCGATCAAAAGATGGCAGAATTTGATTTGAAGGGTTCCATCGCCCATGTCACTATGTTGGGAGAGACAGGGATTATCACGCAGGAAGAGGCAAGGCAGATTAAGGCGGGCTTGGATGAGCTGCTTGATGAGTATAAGGCAGGTCAGCTTGAATTTGATATTTCCAATGAAGATATCCACATGAATTTGGAATCGCTGTTGACTGAAAAAATTGGCTCAGTGGCCGGTAAGTTACATACTGCTCGCTCTCGTAACGATCAGGTCGCAACAGACATGCACTTGTATCTCAAAACTAAATTGACAGAGGTGATCGAAAAGTTACACCATTTGCGTCAAGTTTTGGTTAACTTAGCTGATGAGCACACTTATACCATCATGCCTGGCTATACGCACTTGCAGCATGCTCAGCCGATTTCTTTTGGTCATCATCTCATGGCCTACTATAATATGTTTACTCGCGATAGTGAACGCTTTGAGTTTAATCAGATGCACACCAACTTATCGCCTCTTGGAGCGGCTGCTCTGGCTGGAACGACCTTCTCGATTGATCGTCAACGAACTGCACAGCTCATGGACTTTTCTCAGCCTTACAGTAATTCTCTAGATGCGGTGTCCGATCGTGATTTTATCTTGGAATTTTTGTCAAATGCTAGCATTTTGATGATGCACATGAGCCGGATTTGCGAAGAGATCATCAACTGGTGCTCCAATGAATATCGCTTTGTGACCCTATCAGATACCTTCTCAACAGGTTCATCAATCATGCCACAAAAGAAAAATCCTGATATGGCCGAGTTGATTCGTGGGAAGACTGGCCGTGTTTATGGTAATCTTACCGGTCTGCTAACAGTTATGAAATCTTTGCCTCTGGCCTACAATAAGGACCTTCAAGAAGATAAGGAAGGCATGTTTGATACGGCTGAGACGATTACTGTTGCAATTGATATCTTAGCTGGTATGTTGGACAGCATGACGGTTAATGACAGTCACATGGCTGAATCAACAGAAAAAGATTTCTCCAATGCGACTGAATTGGCTGACTATTTGGCCGTTAAGGGATTACCTTTCCGTCAAGCTCATGAAATTGTAGGAAAACTAGTCCTTGAATGTACCAAGGCGGGTTACTATCTTCAAGATGTACCTTTAGAGCGCTATCGAGAAATTTCTGAACTGATTGAAGAGGATATTTATAAGACTTTAGAGTCTAAAACAGCAGTTGAACGCCGAAATTCCCTTGGTGGTACGGGGTTTGACCAGGTTAAATGGCAGGTTGAGGAAGCTAGAAAAAATCTATGATTGGGGTAAAAGTCTGAAATTCATGCGATTTTGGGCTTTTTCGCCTTTTATGATATAATAGGGGGTAATTTAGATGATTTGGAGACTGTGTTGAAAAAGACCTATCGTGTAAAGAAAAACCTAGATTTTCAGGCCATTTTTAAAGAGGGGAGCAGTGTGGCTAATCGTAAATTTGTGGTTTATAGTCTGGATAAGCCTCAACAGCACTTTAGGGTCGGCTTGTCTGTTAGTAAAAAACTAGGCAATGCTGTGACCCGCAATCGAGTCAAAAGAAAATTACGGCACATCCTAATGGAATTCTCTCCCCAACTTAAAACCCATGATTTTATTGTCATTGCTCGTAAGGGAGTTGAGGATTTGACCTATCAGGAGGTCAAACAAAATCTAAAACATGTCTTATCCTTAGCTCATTTATATCAGGAAGGAACGAATTGTGAAGAAAAAAATTAAACTGACTGGTCTGCTTCTAACAGCTCTAGTCTTCTTAACTGCTTGTGCCAGTCGCAGTGAAGTAACAAGTTCATCGACCGACTTTTGGTCCCAAGTGGTCTATGGTTTTGGTCGGGCAATCCAGTGGTTGTCTTTCGGTGGTTCGGTCGGTATTGGAATTATCTTCTTTACTCTACTGATACGGATTGCCTTGATCCCACTCTATAATCGTCAGATGAAGTCTAGTCAGGAAATACAGGAGCTTCAGCCTGAACTGCGTCGGATTCAGAAGGAATACGCGGATGACCGAACGACACAGTCAATCAAGATACAGGAACTTTACAAGGAAAACGGGGTTAACCAGTGGGCAGCCTTCATACCATTAGCCATCCAGTTGCCAGTCCTGATGGCTCTTTATCAGGCCTTGACTCGTGTACCTGAATTGAGTCAGGGGACTTTCTTTATCTGGGATCTAAGTAAGAATGACTCTACCTATATTTTGCCGATTCTAGCGGCTGTCTTCACTTTTTTATCGACGTGGCTCAGCAACAAGGCAGCTAAAGAAAAGAACGGTTTTATGACAGCCACGATGTTCATCATGCCACTCTTTATCTTATGGATGGGGGCAAGTTTCACTAGTGGTATCGCCCTCTATTGGGTAGTTGGAAATGCCTTTCAAGTTATTCAAGTTCTCATTTTCAATAATCCTTTTAAAATTATTGCTGAGCGTGAGCGCAAGGAAGCTGAAGAAAAGGAAAGAGAAGCAAGAATTCGTCGTGCTAAGAAAAAGGCACGTCAGAAACGGAAATAAACGCAGCAGAAAAGATTCATTTTTGTTTGCGAAGGAGAAATAGTATTATGGTAATATTCACAGGTGATACTGTTGAAGGGGCAATTAATAAAGGATTAGCAGAGTTAGGGATTACAAAAACTAAGGCCTCTATTCGAGTGATATCGCGTGGGAAAAAAGGTTTTTTGGGATTTGGTAAAAAGCCTGCTCAGGTTGATGTTGAAGTTATCAGTCGAACAACCGTCAGTCAGGCCGATCAGGAGGTGGTGCGCAATCTGCCCAGAGCCATGAGCAAGCGCCAAGTTTCTGATGACAGTTTGAAACAAGAAGCCATTGAAGCTCGCAAGGTTACTAGTATCATCAAATATTTGGAGGAGCGCGGTCAAGTTGTCAATGATACCGTTAAGTCAGAAATTTTAGATGCTAAGCGTTCGGTAACAGCTATTCTCAGTGATTTACTACCCGATGAAATCGTCGAGGAATACCGCCGTAAAAAAGAGGAACTTGACCAAGAAGATATTGACTGGGAAGAGGAACTTAGGGAGGAGGCTGATGTCCTACCTTTAAATACTGTTACTACAGCGGAAATCTCAGATCCGAAACCTCAAAACCAAGAGAATCTTGATGTGGTAGAAGTCTCTGGTGAAGAATCAGCAACCAATGTAGGCTCAGAAGCAGTTGAGTTAGACTCTTTCGAATCCTTTGTTGCTAACGAATTTGATCAAGTAGAATCACCTCAGAGTAAGGATATTGAAGAAGCAGCAGAAGCTGTAACAGCTTATGTCGAAAAGATTATCTATGAAATGGATGTAGAAGCTAGCTTAGAAACTACACATTCTAATCGTCGGATTACCATTCAGATTGAAACGCCAGAAGCTGGACGTGTCATCGGTTATCATGGTAAGGTGCTCAAGTCCCTGCAGGTTTTGACACAGAATTTTTTGCATGACCATTACTCTCGCTCTTTCTCAGTTTCAGTTAATGTTCATGATTATGTGGAACGCCGGATTGAAACTTTGATTGATTTCACACAAAGAATCGCTGATAGGGTGTTAGATAGTGGCCAGCCTTATACCATGGATAATATGAGTAATGATGAACGTAAGATTGTCCATAAGACCATTGCTAAGATTGATGGTGTTGAAAGTTATTCAGAAGGCAGTGATCCTCATCGCTATGTAGTAGTAACTTTGAATGAGTAGAATAGACGAAATGAAAGAGGGGACGACAAAAATCGCTACTTTTGAAGAAACACGATTTTTCTTGCTCTCTTATTTTTACTCCACTTCCATCTAGCAGTTGGCTAGGCTAGTTGCTGTCACCTACCTAGTAAGGGATAAGTGAGGTAGAGGGCCTCGCTCTCAGGATTTCCCATATTTAATAGTTCACTAGACTATTAAAGCAGCCTTTGTTGATCTTAAGTGAAACTATAAAAATTTTTGATGAGTCATTGTTAAATTCTCGTGAATTAAAACAAGATATTAGCTAGAAGATGACTTTTATTATAAAAATTAAAACAAGCATGGAAAGTGAATAATCCATGTTTGTTTCGTTATTATTATCAATTACCGTAAAACGTTCTTAATGGTGTTGAGGATTTTGAAGTTCATTAAGAATAGCTTTAGCCAAGCTTCCAGTTGTTGTTTCGGATTCTTGCTTTTTAGGGTCACTGTATAACATGGTATCAGAGCCAGAAATTAGCTCTTTGCAGGTCCTTGTGACAATAAGAATCCTGGTGATATTCCCACCCAATTGACATTGTCTACAGTTGATAGAAAAGTAAATTCTTTTGCTTGTTGACGAGGGGCTTCAATCCAAGATTGGACATCTGGTATTTGTTCTAAATCATCCAATACACGGCCGCCTTTACCATTTTTTAAACTCCCTGCTCCCAAGATGAAAAAGAGGCGAGGGTTTTCAGTTTGGCGGAAGAAAGCAATGAGTTTTGCTGCTAAATCAATATGTTGATAAGCGATATCCAGTCCGGAAGGGGAGAAGGTGTTTACAATCACATCGAAATTAGTTAAGTCTTCTTTTTGAAGGTCAAAAGCGTCCTTATGGAAGTAGGAGACCGTTTGACCAAATAGGTCTTTAGCTTTTTCAAGATTACGGACAATAGCTGTTGTTTCAAAATTGGCCTCAACAGCTTGTTTGGTAATAGCTTTTTCTTCTGCTCCTGTATAATCTGTCGTAAAAGCCCAAGGTGAAAAGGCCAAACTAAGTTCTCTATCTTCCTTCCAACGATAATTGATATAAGGAAAGACTTATTCAGCCTCAGTAAGGTAGATCTTATCACCAGTAACTTGATAAAAATGAATAATGCCGGAAGAACTTGAATAAAGTGAAATTTCATCAAAATAAGGATCTGAATTAGCTGAACCTTCTAAGGAGTATTAAAACCGTGATCCGTTTAGATTGAATATAGTTATGAGCAAGTTTACCACTTGTCCATACCTATAGAAGCGGCAGCATCAAATTGACTCCTAGGGACATTGGTGATGGAAGAACGAATAATTTCTCCTGTATAGGCTGCGGTGTTTAGACTATAAGCGATATACATAAAGGTCAACTTCGTTACAGAGGCTGTGCTGGCATGAATTAATCCTAATAAACCAGGGATCTCGTAGTAGACGATAAACAGCTGTACGATGACTGGGGTTCCTTGGATAAAAGATGTATATAAACGCATCAGGGCGTTTAGTAGGGGGACTTTCTCTATTCTTATCACGGCAATCCCTAAACCAATCAATAGTCCAAATATCGTAGACACCAGAACGATAGCGAAAGTGATAGGAAAAGCTTTTAAAATTTGAGGGAATAAATCCCGTAGATAATGGTAATCAAAAAAACATAAAACCTCCTCTTGCCTCTATTCATTTTAATAAGCTGTTTCATTATTTCTCCTTTCCAGAGGAAATAAAAAGCACTGCCGTCTCCTCTACTTTTCACCACTTGATGTGCCAAATCTGATCACAACAAGAAATAGCTATTAGTATAAGGACGAAAGTGCTTGTTCCCCGGTACCACCTTATTTGAATAACGATACATTCCACCTCACGGTATCAGTTGTTTTCTCCTTTGATAGGCATCTTTAGCCTTCATTAAAAGGAATACAAATATACCGTAACTCTATAACGGGAGTTCCCGAACAAACTTTGTCAGTACTCGGTTTGTTTAACTTCAAGACCATCTTCGACTTATTTTCTGTTACTGCCTCACACCAATCAGCAGCTCTCTGAAAACAGAAAAAAAATAAATCTACTCTTCTTTTTATTGTCGTTTGCTTATTTAATTATTGGAATCCATTATAGCTGCCCTACCTGATTTGGTCAAAGCTAAATTTTTTATAGCGAGTCATGATTTTATTTTATGTGATTATAGTGAAACAAAAGACTCTTAGCCTTTCTAAATGTAGCTGCTTTGCAGGTAGGACTAATAAAAATAGTCCCTTTTTGAGATCACAAAAAAAGCTGAGTATTAGTTTTGTTCTGACTCCCAAAAATTAGATTTAGCGCTACCTTTTGAGAGACAGTCCATTGCTCAGCTTTTTTTATATGGATAAGATAATAGGTTACCTGTTTTTAAGATGTAACGACTGTCCCATCACCATTTGCATCAAAAGAGTAGGTCACTCCGTCAATGGTTTTGGTAGTGTTACGGACGCGTTCACCAGTATCAGGTGCATAGTAACGAGTTAGACCATTTTCGTTGATCAATTCTCCCTTGACTTGTCGACCATCACGGCGGAAATAAACAGCTATCCCGTCAATTGTCTGCTCTCCTGTCAAGGCATAACCTTCGGCACCGAAATAATAAGTGCTGCCATCCTTTTCAACATAGCGATTTTTCCAAGCAATACCTGTTTCTGGATCCATATAATAAAGATGGCTGCTGCCTGGGATGGGATCGTTATAAGCGTAGGCCAGATCACCTCGCACTTGGGCCCCAATATAGTGTTTTCGAGTCGGTGAGCCGAAATAATAGATATTACCATCAATAATCTGAAGGTCCGTTACCTTTTGTCCTTTCTCGTTGACATAGTAACGATTACCTTCGCGCGTTTGAATAAATCGGGGAGTCCCTGCTACATCAGTTACTTGTGCACCAGAATCAGCATCATAATACTGACCGCCATCACCATACTGGGAGAATTCTCCTTTAGCTTGCCGGCCATCTGCAAAGAAGTAGACTTTAACGCTATCAATCGTCTGTGCTCCGGTTAATTTATCTCCCTTTTCATCTACGTAGTACCAGTTTCCATCTTTCTCTACATAACGCTTAGTCAGCATAGTACCGCTGTCTTTATCATAATAGTGACCATCAGCTGCAAAATCACCCTTGACTTGCTCACCTTGATCATTAAAGTAAAGATTTACCTGATTAACCGTTTGAGCACCCGTGACACGCGCACCACTACTTCCGTAATATACCCAAACATCATTATCAATTTGGCGGAAACGATCATTCCACCTTTGACCATTATCTTCATCAAAATAGTAGATGTTACCATCGAGCTCCGCTTCTTTACCCTTAGCCTGGATTCCCTTATCATCAAAATAATAGGTATTGCCATCTATGACTTGAAGGCCAGTAAGACGATTACCTTTTTCATCTGCATAATACCAGTTTCCTTGTCCATCAGTGTGAAAACCTTGATGGACAGGTTCGCTGGTAGCTGTCAAAGAGGTTGCGGTCCCTTCAGTAGCTGCTTGAGTACTAGCATCTGCCGGCAGCCAGCTGTCGACAGAAATCGCTTCTTGCTGTTCTGTCGTTTCACTAGTGGACACAGAAGGTGTATCGCTGACAACTTCACTAGAACTAGCTTTTTCATCAGCTCTATCATCAGCCCCTTCACTGGATTCTGTTTGTCCTATAGACTGGGAGGGTTGAGCTGTTACAGGATCAGCACTGAAGTTCTCTGTTGTTTGGGATTGGGCTGCTGGTGTTTTTTCTGCGCTAGTTGTTTCTTTTAGATTGGCAACTGTTTCAGTTCCAGCAGTATCCGATGACAGTGTATCTGCAGAAGCAGTATCTGAGATAAAGCTTGCAGCGGCTACCAAGGCTGTTACACATGATAATTGGACTAAATATTTTTTGGCAAATTGCCAAGATGATGATGTCACATTTTTCATATATTATTCCCTTTCTTTAGAGATATTATAAAGAAAAATTTAACAATTACAAGCGTTTTCTGGAATATTAGAATTTTTTGTTTTTTCTCTTTTAAATGAGTAAGTGTTGATAGTCAAAATTAAGACGCAGAGATTTAGTCTCTGACTGGACAATTTTATACATTATTCTGTGGTGCTAGTAAAAATACTAGGTTATAAATAAAGATGATCTGCTTTAGCCAGAATTTCATCTCTTTGCAACTCTTGCTAAGGGGCTTATGATTCAGGTGCTTCATTTTGATGACTTTTGTTCGTTTGCTCAGCTAGAGCATAGTCCAAATGAAATTGTTTTGTGAATTGGAACTAAAAGCATGAGCTGGCACTGCAGGTTAATAAAAAATTGACCATTTATAGTAACTATACAAACTTCTTGAGTTTTCTTTCCATTGAATTAATCCCCCTTTCTCCACCACTTACCTTTTCATTTCTACCGCTCACCTTGAAAGCAGCCACAAGAGCCGCTTTTTTTGTTAGGCTTAAGGTGTTGAAAGAGGATATCTCTAAAGTAAGGTGGAACGTTTAAAAAGAAAGGAAGTAAGATGTTAATTCAAACTAAAAATTTAACCAAAAAATATGCGGATAAGGAAGTTGTCAATAAACTCAATCTAGCTATTCCTAAAGGTAGCTTGGTAGCCTACCTTGGGACCAATGGTGCCGGGAAGTCAACGACTATCAAAATGCTGACGGGGTTGTTAAAGCCGACAACAGGGGAGATTATGCTGGCACCTGATATCAAAATCGGAATTGTCTTTCAAGACAGTGTGCTGGATGAGGAGTTAACTGTCAAGGCGAATTTGAAAAACCGAGCTGGGCTTTATCAACAGATTGATAGAAAATGGCTAGACGATTTGATTAGAATGACAGGATTGACAACCTTTATTAACCAAAAATATGGGACTCTGTCTGGCGGTCAACGCAGGCGTGTGGATATTGCGCGTGCTCTCCTTAATAAACCCGATTTGCTCTTTTTGGATGAGCCAACAACAGGCTTGGACATTCAAACCCGTCAAATGATTTGGGAATTGATTCATCGTTTGAAAAGAGAACAAGAGTTGACAATTTTTTTGACCACTCACTATTTGGAAGAAGCTGAAAATGCTGAAGTAACCTACGTCATTGATCACGGGAAAATTTTAGCACAAGGCACAGCCTTTGATTTGGTCAAAGAATATGCTAAGAGCCAGCTTGCCCTGAAAACGGTAGATGACCACTTTTTGACGACTTTGCCTTATATAGTTACTGCAACTGAAGCGGGTTATTTAGTTCAGGACTTGTCTTCGCAGGAAGCTATCAGCTTGCTCGCAAATCACAAGGATGATATTGCTGATTTTGAATTTAAACGAGGGACTATCAATGATGCCTTCATTGCTATCACAGGAAAGGAAATTGACTAATGATAACGACAGTAAAACGAAATTTAGCCCTTTATTTCAGCAACAAAACCAGTGTTTTTTTCTCATTGATGGGAGCGTGGATTGCTTTTGCTCTTTATATTATTTTCCTGCAAAAGAATATGGTAGATGCTTGGTCATCAGCTAGTCATCCTGAGGAAATGCTGGATAAATGGGTTATGGGAGGAATTTTAGCTGTAACCTCTGTAACAACAACTTGGACAGGTGTGGCTCGTTTAGTTAAGGATCGGGAAAGTCAAAAATTTAACGACTTTCTGCTGACAGATACCTCTGCTTTCAAACTTACCTTGGGATATCTTGTCAGTGCCAGCCTTATCGGTTTTGTCATGCAAATCATTATGTATGGACTCATGTCACTTTATTTCTATTGGCAAGATGATGTGTTAATAGAATGGGGGGAGTTTCTTCAGATTTTTGGCATTATGTTCTTAGCAGCCATTTTAGGAGCTGGTCTTGGTATGATTATTGTTCAATTCTTTAGAGCTATTGAGGCAGCAGAGAGATTCTCAGTCATTATCGGAACGGCTTCCGGTTTCTTAGTTGGCGTTTATATGCCGCTTGGAGGACTCCCAGACGTTGCTCAAACTGTTATCAAATTGACACCAGCCGCCTATGTGGCAGCTGCTTATCGTCAAATTATGGTAGCCGATAAATTGATTAATTGGAAACAACCAGGAATAAATGTTAAAGAATATCTTGGAATCGGTCTTAAATGGGATGAATTGACAACACTCAGTCAAAATATACTGGTTGTAACTGCCATTTCTCTGCTTGCTCTAGCAGCTCTAGGTATTTTCCTTCGTTTTAAGAGCCCTAAGATCAACCATGGTTCAGAAATAAAGTGACTTGGGATTTAAATCATCTGTAGAATCTGTTAAAATAGAGTCTAAAATGAACAGGTCTTTGGTTGAATGGACGGACCAAAAAGGAGGTTGCGTGGATTATCGTTTTGAAGAAGATAAGGAGCTAGCAGATCATGCTATTGATGTTCTGGTGCGTAGTCAGGAATTGAGCTCTGACGTTCAGCAATTTTTAGATTATCTGGCCGTTTATCAGTCAGAAGCACCAGCTATTCTTCCTATAAAAACATCCGACCGAATCGAGATGATCAAAATAGATGATCTGGTTCTCATTGATGTGGACGGTCCTAGCCTGATTCTAGAGACACTCAAGGGGCGCTATATTATTACGGATCGGCTCTATAAGTTTAAAGAGCGGCTGAATAATTCTGATTTTGTACAGGTGTCAAAGCATGGCCTAATCAATATTAACCACTTAGAAGCCTTAGAAGCCAGCTTTTCGGGCAATATGTTAGCCATTTTGACGGGAAAGCGCAAGGCAGATGTCAGTCGACGCTACTTAAAAAATCTAGAACAGCGATTGGGATTGTAAGGAGGTTCGTATGACATTTAATATTGGAAAACCACTGACTTATGCTGTTATAGGTGCGGGATTCGGCAGTATTACTTATATCATTAGCTTACTAATCCAAGGTGTTGAGACACAATCTGTGGTGCAGATTGCCAATGTTCTTTGGATTAGCGCAGTCATTGGTCTAGTGACTATGATTTATGAATATGATCGGCCAGCTTTGCTCTGGCAGATATTACTGCATTTTATAAGTGTATATGCTCTGGTTACTTTCATGAACTATCTTAATGATGGCTTCCTCACCCCTTTGTCACTTCCCGTCCTCATGCATTTTTCTCTTATCTATTTTGTTATCTGGTTTGCCGTTTATGTGATGTTTTACAGAAGAGTGGAAAAAATCAACCGTAATCTGCAAGAAAGAAGGCAGGAAAATAAATCTTGACAAGCCTTATTCTTTCCTATAGAATAGTAGGGTATGTTTAGTAATGATCACATAGCCGGCTAAACGAATACGAAAATCTATGAGGAGGTATTCAGCGTGAAACGTACTTTTCAACCAAGTAAAATCCGTCGCCAACGCAAACACGGATTCCGTCATCGTATGGCAACTAAAAATGGCCGTCGAGTCTTAGCTGCACGTCGTCGTAAAGGCCGTAAAGTATTGTCAGCTTAATGGCTGCCTAGAATACAAACTAAACCCCAGCAGGAACTCGAGCTTGCTGGGATTTTTGTTGTGTATTAAATGTTTATGTTGGAACTATTGGGAGGTGATATTAGATTTCTTTCTAGGAAACAACAAACTTGAAAAAATAGCCAAAATAATGAAACCTATTGAATAGCGATAAAGTTTTGTGAAAGCTTTCGTATATCTTTCAACAGAGTAATTTTTAATATGTTTAACAGCTGCATTGATTTGTTTATTAATCTTAGTTAATTTTTGGCTGACACGGGATTTAACTTTCCCGTAAATAGCTTGTTTTTGTTCTTTAGGAAGATAGTCTGGATATTTTTGCAGTGTTTTTTGATAAGCCTCATTGATAATTTCTTTGCGTTCGGCTTTGGAGAAGTGATCAGAAGCTGTATTATTATTTGTTCCCTTCCCTAGAGATTTAATAGCAGTTTCCTGAATGGTTTTTTGTTTGGTCTTTGAAACATCAATAGTCTTAACTTCTGTTTTGATGTATCTGACAGCCTCTTTTCTAGCTGTGCTGAGATTCGTATAGAGTCCCGTGACATAGACAGCGACGGCTAGAACAATTCCCACCTGTCTGAGGACACCGGCGACACTTTGGGAGGCTGTTAGCAAATTTCCGGTAAAGTCTGAGGCAGCTAATACCGTGATAGGACCAGCGATAATACCATAACCAGTCCCTAAAATTAAACAAGTTAAGGTGGTTTGGATACTGTCTGCCATATCAATTTTTGTAAACAGGATATAGGCAGTTGCCATTAGAGTGAAACCAGTGGCAATGACAAGACGAGGTCCCAATTTATCAATAATGAAAGCAGCGAGTGGTGAAAAAATAAAAATCATGGCAGTAATCGGTGTGACAAGCAAAGCAGCTTCCAATTCGGTCTTGCTTTGCACACGGGTAAAGTAGGTTGGTAAAACAACAGTTACTGCTACTAGAAAGATATTACTGAGAATGATAGCAAGAGCAGAACCGGTAAATTCCTTATTTTTAAAGAGTTCCAAAGGTACCATGGGTGCCTGACAGCGTTTCTCCCACAGGATGAAAATGATAAGAAGGACGGCTGAACTAATCAGTAAAGTCAGAATTTCAGGACTCATCCAACCCCAATCTCGTCCTTGTACAAGACCCAGAGTCAGTGCAAATAAGGTTGCCATGCTAAGCAGAGCGCCAAGATAATCAATCTTGGCTTTTTCTGTTGCTTCATGCCAGTCTAAACATACCAGACATATTAGCAGAGAAATAATCATTAATGGAATATTTACAAGAAAAATCCAGCGCCATCCCAAAAACTGTGTCAAAACTCCCCCAATGGTCGGTCCCAAAGCTGCAGCTAACCCTTGCGTAACTCCTAAAGCTGCAATAACACTTTTACGTGCAGTCAGGCTAACCGTATTAATCCCAATTGTCATCGATAGAGGAAAGACAATGGCTGCTCCAATACTCTGCAGCCCGCGCCCAAAAATTAGTAGCTTAAGGTCAGAGCTGACTGCAGAGATGAGAGAGCCTCCCATAAAAATCAGCAGTCCCAGTAAATAAAATTTGTGCTTTCCAAACTTTTCAGCCAGTTTGCTTAAGGGAATGGTCAATGAAGCAAAAATAATAGTGTAGACATTGAGCGACCATTGAAGGTCATTCAGATTGACGCTTAAGCTGTCCTGAATAGCCGGCAATGCAATATTCATGACAGTGGTATCCAGCATACATAAGAAGATGCCAATGCACATGGCAATAATAGCAAATAAACGTTTCATAGAAAATGCCTTTCTTTTATATTAACAATGATAATATAAACTAAATTAATATAAGTGTCAAGGGTTGATTGCTGATGTTATTTATATTATGATAAATCATATAAATGAAGTGAGGTAGTCCTATGCAAGGGAAAGATATTATTCTTGGAATATTGAGCAAAAAAGAACGTTCAGGTTATGAGATTAATGATATACTGCAAAATCAGCTATCCTATTTTTATGATGGCACTTACGGTATGATCTATCCCACTTTAAGAAAGCTCGAAAAAGACGGAAAGATTTTAAAAGAAGTCATTATCCAAGAAGGCAGGCCAAATAAAAACATTTATGCCATCACTGAATCCGGTAAGGAAGAATTTGATGACTATTTACAGTCGGAAATAGATGATGAAACCTTTAAGTCTGATTTCCTGATGAGACTGTTTTTTGGAACTTCTCTGGATAAAGCAGCTTTAAAGCAGCTGCTAAAAGAGGAGATCGCAAGAAAAGAGGAAAAAATCAACAGATTAAATGATAATTTCAAATTATGGAAAAATGAAGGTGGTCTGACTTCTACCCAGGAAATTACGATTAAATACGGTTTGGCTCAATATGAATCAACTAAAAAGGTTTTGGAAGATGAACTGGCTAAGCTGGAGAGTTCTTCTATATGAGATATTGTGATGGTCAAGCATAAAGCAGATCTGTCAAAAGTCACCCCTTATCCGACACTGCATTTAACGATAAAAGGTCACGTAATAATTTACGTGACCTCAGACCGAAGACAAACTTCTTTTTGGAGGTTTGTCTTTTTTGGTGTCTCTTATCTTTAAGATGAAAAATGGA
>NZ_JBHSAC010000047.1:0-4813 GCF_042649885.1 Streptococcus dentapri
ATGGCCGTTCCCTTGGGCTTGCGCGGCAGTGACGATTATGTTATGCTGGATTTGCATGAGCGCTCGCACGGGCCGCACGGCCTGATCGCAGGGACCACCGGTTCAGGGAAGTCCGAGCTGATCCAGTCTTATCTCCTATCCTTGGCGGTCAATTTCCACCCTTATGATGTGGCCTTTCTCTTGATCGACTATAAGGGTGGGGGCATGGCCAACCTCTTTAAGGCCCTGCCCCATGTCCTTGGGACCATTACCAATCTGGACGGCAACCAGTCCATGCGGGCCTTGGCCTCGATTCGGGCCGAGAATGAGCGGCGTCAGCGCCTCTTTAACGCGGCTGGGGTCAATCACATCCATGCCTATCAGAAGAAATACAAGCAGGGGGAGGTTTCAGAGCCCTTGCCGCATTTGATCATCATCAGTGATGAGTTTGCGGAGCTTAAGAAGGAGCAGCCGGACTTTATCACGCAGCTGGTCTCGACGGCTCGGATTGGCCGGTCTTTAGGGGTTAACCTGATTCTAGCGACGCAGAAACCCTCAGGGGTGGTGGATGATCAGATCTGGTCCAACTCCAACTTTCGGATTGCGCTTAAGGTGGCGGACCGGGCCGACTCTCAGGAGATGTTACATACCCCAGATGCGGCCGCGATCCAGTTAGCTGGCCGGGCTTATCTGCAGGTTGGGAACAATGAGGTCTATGAGCTCTTCCAGAGTGCCTGGTCGGGAGCGGATTACCAGTTGGATAAGGAGGAGCAGGGGATTGAGGCCCATACGATTTATGGGATCAATGCCTTGGGTCAGTATGAGGCGCTCAATCAGGATCTGTCAGGCCTGGATGAAGCAACCGATATCCGTGAAGTCCCAACAGAGCTGGACGTTGTGGTCCAGCATATCGAGCAGGTAGCCAAAGACAGACAGATCACCCAGCTGGCCCAGCCTTGGCTGCCGCCGCTGAAAGAGAGGATTTATCTCTCTGAAATTTCTCTTGCGCAGAGAAATTGGGAGCTGCCGCCTAAGTATCAAATTACTTTTGGAATTGTCGATATTCCAAGCCAGCAGGCACAGGATAAGGCCAGACATGATTTTGACGCCTTAGGGCATTTGGCCCTCTTTTCAGGTCCGGCTATGGGGAAAACAACTTTTCTTCAAACAGCCGTCATGGACCTTGTTAGACATAATACCCCTGATGACCTCCATCTCTATCTCTTAGATTTTGGGGCAAATGGCTTGTTACCCTTGCTTAAGTTGCCACACTCAGCCGATATTATCTATACCGATGATCTGGCTAAAATCCAGAAATTTGCGGAGCGTATGATGGGATTAATACGTGAACGCAAGTCCCTGTTTGCCGGTGAGCTGGTCGCGACAATCTCTGCTTATGAAGAGAGTACCAATCAACATCTGCCAAGAATTTTTATCGTTGTTGATAATTATGAAGGCATTCATGATAATTCGGCTGAAGAACTGCTTGACCGTTTGATGGTCACTGTTTCACGTGACGGTGCTAGCCTGGGCATTTATATTCTTCTCTCAACTGGTCGAAGCGGAGGGCTAAAGACACAGATCCAAGCCAATATCAAGACACGTCTGGCCCTCAGACTGACGGATCAGAATGAGACACAGACCCTCATTGGGAAAAATCGTATCAATATGGAGGATATCCCAGGACGCGGTTTGATCAAAGTAGGGACTCCTGAGGTTTTCCAAGCCGCTCTTCCTGTTGACGGGACGGATGATCTAGCGATTCTCACTCATCTTCGTGATGAAGTTGAAGAAATGGCCCACGCCTGGACAGGAAAGAGACCGTTAGGTATTCCAATAGTGCCTGATATTTTGCCTGTAGCCGATTTTATCAATCGAAATCAAACCCAGGCGCAGCTTCAAAACGGTGCGCTTCCACTTGGATTAGAGTACGACAATGTTTCTAGCCTTGCGATTGCTAAAGACCGCCTCAGCCATCTCCATGTGCTTTGGGAAAAACAAACGGTGCGCAACCTTGTCTTTGAACATCTCTATCATATGGTAGCGGCCCGGCCGTCTAAAGATGCCGTGATTGCCTTTGACTTGGCTGAAGTCTACGATGCCACTTATGAATGGACAGAATACTACGACAATAATGATATTGACAGTTTCAAGAAGGGCTTTGAAACACTCAAACAGACGATTTTGACGGATCGACATACTGGCCGCTACGAGGATAGATTTGTCTTTATTACGGACCTCTCCCAACTGCTAGAAGTTACTTCCTTGCAGGCAAATGATTTTGCCATGTTGTATGAAGAAGGCGATAAAGTGGGTGTTCACTTCATTTACGGGACAGCTAGACTGTTTGTTTCGCGCCGCGATCAAATTCAACTATACCTTGAACAACGCCAAGGCGATGCTATCATTGCGATGAAGGTATCTGACCAAAACTTTTATAAGAAATCCAGCAATAAAGGCGAACGCTTCTTAGATAATGACCAAGTTTATTATCACCACCAAGATGAACAAACCCTCATCAAAATTACTAAATAAAGGAGATTGAGCTATGAATAAGCTCCAAGACCAGACCAAAGATTCTTATCAAGACCAGATTCAGGAAATTGCCAGATACCGTCTCAGACGTCTTTGGACAGCAGCAGGGATTGTACCTTTTGTGATACTTTACATGATCTTCCTTGTCATGATGAATACTGGCAATGTTGCCCAAACCAATATTAGACAATTCACTTATGTCGGCCTTGGTTTAATCCTCTCTTTCCAATTTCTTTTTGTTATGCCTTATATGGGGAAGTTAGCTAAGATGACCCAGGCCTATCCCCATTGGAAAGAGGATCTTAGAGAGAAGGTCACATTATCCTCAATGGAAGTTTTGAAGTACTTCTTGCCTGGCATAGGGGCTAGTCTGATTTTGGTCATAGCCTTTGTCAATTTTTATCAGCCCAATAGCCGACCCAAGACGACTGACGATTATCAGGTACCAAGACATTCTGTTTCGTATGATCCCCATTCCAGTGAGAAAGAAGACATGCTGGATGACTTACACTCATCTTCGGAGTCTTCTGAAGCATCCCAATCCGCTTCTGAATAGTGAATAGTTAAGGAGGTAAAGCAGCAATGAGTGACAGTGCACTAAAAGAAAAAATTTATGCCAATAATACCAAAAAGAAACAGTATGAAAAAGTTTGCAATGCGATTCTTGAGAATGGCTTAGCCAGTCAAAATGACTTATCGGATGCCAATAATCTGATTGATAAATGTAAGGACTATATCGAGAAGATAGATGGCAATGATGGCTATGGCTACTTATCGAAGTTCAGAGACAAACTGGATACGCAAAAAAAGACCATAAAAAAATACCGCGATTTTGTTCGGGATTCTAATAAAGCTTTCGTCACGATGTACAAGGACCTGACAGATGAGATCAGTTCACTGGAATCGGCCATTGAATCGGATAGAAGCAGCTACAATAAAGGAAAGAGCTTTGGTGATCAGATTCATTGGTGGAATCTCTAGTCATACCATTTGGCTTAAGAAAGAGAAAGGACGGCTAATATGAGCAGTGTAATGAATGACAATATAAACTCCAGCGGCGGTGAGTGGGGATCTTCAAAAGATACGATCACTTACGAGGATGGCAATATCGGAACGGTTCAAAGTGCGATTAGTACGGCTTTAACGGCTCTGACTGATATGGAAACCTTTATCACGGAAGCCAAAGGCTATGATGTGACATGGAAAGGTAAGGCCAAAGACGCTTATGAGGATTTGATGACCTTCATCGTAAAATATCGCAAGGAATTTAAGGGGGCTTTAGATGACCTCAAGGATACCGTTGACGGCTTAGAGAAGTTGCTCAATGATATCCCAAGTGCCAATGTATTAAAGGAGATTGATAACGCATGACAAAACCTTTAACTAAAGCAGGACTTTATGCGCTCATGCTCATGAATGACAATTCGAATGACATTCCCTTTTTGCCCTTGGAGGCAGAAGCAGGCGAGAGCCGCAAAGAGCTCTTGACGCGGACACTTGAGCAAGGTTATGAGGACTTGAAAGAAGCTGGCTACCTCAATGGGGCAGATCCGACAGAAGCCTTTGTCACCCTAGGGTATTGTCTGTCAGAGTACAGCCGGGTCACTTATCATATTCAGATTGACGATGATTTATTCTGTGCTCCCCAGGTTGATGCGCCCAAGCGCATGTGTGTCCTGATCTCAAAGACATCGGAAGACACCTACCATGTGGAGTATGTTCCGACGATTATCGTCCTTGCCCTTCTCATAGGCCGGCATGAGGCCCTTCAAGGGATTGACGGTTATATGAAGAACTACCTTCGGTCTCATTGGTCCATTTATGCCTATATGCGGTTTTTCACCTATTATGGCGATAAGCCGGCGCTGCGTTTACAAACAGAGCAGCTGGGGTATATCATACAGGATCATATTCTGGTGAAATCAGACCAGAGCGGTCTTCTGGCCTATGATGTGATGGGTGAAAGGCTTCGCTCCCTTTCTTCCGAGGAATTTAAAGCTGAGCTTGTCCAGCAGCTCAAAGTAGTTTTATAGAAAAGGGGGGTCTCAATGGCAAGTGAAACGATCTCAATTGATCTCAATAGTCAGGAATCCCTGATCGTGGCTCTGGGCAATGTGGTAACTCAGGCGACGACGGTCCAGACCCAGCTCTCAAACATTGAGAGCTCACTCAAGGGGATTTCCAGCCAGGGCTTGGCGCATGATTACATTATAGATGACAAGGATTTTCAGATCTATATCCTGCGGGCCCAGGAACTTCAGACCTTATCGGAAGTGCTGCACCAACATGCCATGGATAC
>NZ_JBHSAC010000048.1:0-38229 GCF_042649885.1 Streptococcus dentapri
GAAGACAGCTTATTTATTCTATCAAACTCAGAAAGCCTTGTCAATATCTTTTTCAAACTTTTTTAGGGGTTGAAAAAAGATACATGTATAAAAAATAAAGACACTTGTTTACGAAATCATTATAAGTAATCCACTTAGAACAATTGCGCAAACAAGCGTTAGCTTTGCTTTATTTTTTACATAACCTATGACCTATGATGAGTGTTCCCGCTGAGAAATGTTCTCAGCGGTAGACCAGAGCTAGACTAAGATATCTTCTTATGATACCCATCATCATAACACTCAACAAAATTGATAAAAATTATACAAGTTCAATAATTGCCATTGGTGCGGCATCACCACGGCGTGGTTCTGTTTTAAGAATGCGAGTGTACCCACCATTGCGTTCTGCATAACGTGGAGCAATCTCACCAAAAAGTTTTTGAAGAGCCGTAGTTGATGTATATTTATCATTTGCTTCATCGTAACTTTCTGAGGCAATTTCATTACGTATGAACGTTGCTGCTTGGCGACGAGCATGTAAATCACCACGTTTACCAAGAGTAATCATTTTTTCAACCGCTTTACGAAGTTCTTTAGCGCGAGCTTCAGTAGTAACAATTGATTCATTGATCAAAAGATCTGTAGTTAAATCACGCAACATCGCTTTACGTTGTGAGCTAGTGCGTCCTAATTTACGGTAAGCCATTTTATCCTCCTATTTTATTTATCATTTTTTAACCCAAGACCAAGTTCGGCAAGTTTAACTTTAACTTCCTCAAGACTTTTACGCCCAAGATTGCGAACTTTCATCATTTCAGGTTCTGTTTTCTCAGTCAGGTCAAATACAGTATTGATCCCTGCACGTTTCAAACAGTTATATGAGCGAACAGACAAGTCAATTTCCTCAATAGTACGGTCCAACACTTGGTCGTTTGAAACATTCTCTGCCTCTTTCATAACTTCAGTTGTTTTAGCAATTTCAGTTAGATCAGTAAACAGATTTAGGTGTTCAATCAAGACACGAGCTGACAGCCCAAGTGCATCTTCAGGGATGATTGTGCCATTCGTCATGATTTCAATCGTTAATTTATCAAAACCATCATTACTACCAACACGAGCTGGTTCAACTTGATAATTAACCTTTTTTACAGGCGTATAGATTGAATCTACAGCCAGAGTTCCGACGGGTGCACTGTCTTGTTTATTACCTTCGGCTGGCACATAGCCACGGTTTTTAGCAACAGTCATAACTGCTTTAAAGCTATGCCCTTCAGCAATAGTAAAAAGATAGTGGTCGGGATTAATAATTTCAATATCGCTGTCAGTCAAGATATCCCCTGCGGTTACTTCGGCTGGTCCTTGAACATCTAGCTCAATTGTTTTTTCATCTTCAACATAAGATTTAACAGCAAGACCCTTGATATTAAGGATGATTTGCATCACATCTTCACGGACTCCAGGGATAGTATCAAATTCGTGAAGTACTCCATCAATTTTGATTGATGTTACTGCTGCACCCGGAAGTGATGACAGGAGTACACGACGAAGAGAGTTACCTAGAGTTGTACCGTAGCCTCGCTCTAACGGTTCGATAACAAATCTGCCGTAATCTTTATTTTCATCAATTTTTGTTATAGTCGGTTTTTCAAACTCAATCATTTAAATACTCCCTCGAAACGTTGTAGTGTACAGTTAGTAAATTAGTTACGATTATAC
Organism: Streptococcus dentapri; assembly: GCF_042649885.1. Lineage (NCBI taxonomy): Bacteria > Bacillati > Bacillota > Bacilli > Lactobacillales > Streptococcaceae > Streptococcus > Streptococcus dentapri. Next base: position 1,699 of record NZ_JBHSAC010000048.1, read on the forward strand.
ACGACGACGTTTTGGAGGACGAGCACCGTTGTGGGGAACAGGAGTCACATCACGAATCGCAGTGACTTCAAGGCCCGCTGCTGCAAGAGCACGAATCGCAGATTCACGACCTGAACCAGGACCTTTTACAGTAACTTCCACTGTTTTAAGCCCATGTTCTTGAGCAGATTTTGCTGCAGCTTCAGCAGCCATTTGTGCTGCAAATGGGGTTGACTTACGAGAACCTTTAAAGCCGAGAGCACCTGCAGATGACCATGCCAAAGCGTTACCATGCACATCTGTAATCATAACAATAGTGTTATTAAATGTAGCGTGAATATGAGCAACACCAGATTCGATGTTCTTTTTCACACGACGTTTACGTGTTGGTTTAGCCAATTTTCTTACCTCCTATTTTATTTTTTCTTACCAGCAATCGCAACGGCTTTACCTTTACGAGTACGAGCATTATTTTTCGTGTTCTGTCCGCGAACAGAAAGTCCACGACGGTGACGAATCCCACGGTATGAACCAATTTCCATCAAACGTTTGATGTTCAAATTCACTTCACGACGAAGGTCACCTTCAACTTTAATACTGTCAACCTCACGACGAATTGCGTCTTCTTGATCTGACGTCAAATCTTTAACACGGATGTCTTCTGAAACACCAGCAGCTGCCAAGATTTTTTGTGATGTTGTCAAACCAATCCCATAGATATAAGTTAATGAGATTACTACACGTTTGTCGTTGGGAATATCAACTCCAGCAATACGAGCCATATCTTCTCCTTTCTATATTATCCTTGACGTTGTTTGTGTTTTGGATTTGATGGACAAATAACCATAACACGACCGTTACGGCGAATAACTTTACAGTATTCACAAATTGGTTTAACTGATGGTCTTACCTTCATATCTTATATATCCCTCCAATTATTTCGATCATTTAAAGCGGTATGTGATACGTCCACGTGTGAGATCGTATGGGCTCATTTCAACAGTGACACGATCGCCGACTAAAATACGGATATAATTTTTCCGAATTTTACCGGAGACAGTCGCCAAAATTTGATGACCGTTTTCGAGCTCGACAGTAAACATAGCATTGGGCATAGTCTCAACAACCTTGCCTTCAATTTCAATCACATCTTCTTTTGCCACGCAAAAGTACCCCCCTAAATTTCGATTCGATACCCCTTAAAGTCAAGGGTAATAATTATAAGTCAGACTATCATATAATATCACAACTCATACACTTGTGCAAGTAGAATAGCCAAATTATTTCAAGGATGAAATGGCTTGACTCACATCCTTAAAGACATCCTCAATATCTTGATTTCCCTCAATAGTATACACAAGATTTTGCTTGCGATAATAAGCAATAATTGGCTCTCCTTGTGCGATATTAATATCCAGACGGCGTTTGACAGTGTCTGGTTTATCATCTTCACGTTGGAAGAAGTCCTTACCACCACAAACATCACAGATCCCTTCAGTTTTCGTTGGGTTGAAAACTTTATGGTAAGTAGCACCACAAGTACTACAAATGAAACGACCACTCAGACGTTCAACTAAATTTTCTGGTGCCACATCAATATTAACAACACCATCAAGCTTAATTGCCAATTCTGCCAGCGTTTTTTCCAACGCATGAGCCTGCTCAATCGTCCGTGGATAGCCATCGAGTAGAAAACCCTTTTGAGCAATGTCATCTTGCGCCAATCGTTCTTTTACGATACCATTGGTTACTTCATCAGGAACGAGCTCGCCTTTATCGATATAAGATTTAGCTAGCATTCCCATCTCTGTTTGATTAGCCATTGCTGTGCGAAACATATCTCCTGTGGAAATATGTACCAGATCAAATTTTTCAACAATTTTTGCTGCCTGTGTTCCTTTACCCGCACCGGGCAGTCCCATGATTAAAAGATTCATATCTATCTCCTTATTTTGTTTTTAAATAAGTCTGCCAAAAAACGACAAACTTATCAAAAAACAAAATAGAAAGGTTGACAAAGTCAACCTGCATTCTATTCTGCATTTATAAATCCAACATATTTTTTCTTAAGTAAATAACCTTCCAATTGTTTCATCCCTTCAATACCTGTGGAAATAAGGATAAGCAAACTTGTACCTCCAAGTGCAACTGTTGATGATAAGTTAAACACTTGCTGTGCAATAATTGGAATCAGAGCAATAAAGGCTAAGAAGAATGAACCTATTGTTGCCAATTTTTTCAATAACGAAGATAAATACTGTTCTGTTTCACGTCCCGGACGGACACTTGGAATATAAGAAGCATTCTTCTGTAAATTTTCTGCCGTTTTCTCAGGATTAACCTGAACAAAGGTATAGAAGAAAGAAAACAGAGCAATTAAGATTGCATAGATTACCATACCAGTAGGTGATTGGTAAGAGAACAAATCTTGAAGTGTATCTATCCAAGGCACATTAATACTAGTGCTTTGAAGAAAAGTGATAATCGAGCTAGGCGCAGCTGTAATAGAGCTGGCAAAGATTACCGGAATAACTCCAGCTGGATTAACCTTAAGTGGTAAATAAGAACTCGTTGGAGCACCTTGTGCCAATTTAGTGTATTGAATTGGAATTTGATACTCAGCCTGTTGAACAAATGTTGTAAAGAAGATAATTACCAGAACAGCAAAAACAAGCAATCCAACATAAATCAGAGAGTTAGTCAGTTGCCCTGACTCAACATTTACAAAATATTCATTATAGATAGACTTAATGGCATCCGGAATTTGTGCAATGATACCTGCAAAGATAATCATTGACACACCGTTACCGAATCCCTTATCTGTAATCTGATCACCCAGCCAAGTGACAATAACTGTTCCAGTTGTAAGAATCAATCCTACTGTCAAGTAAGTTTTGGGATTAGGATCCGCTAGCAGTTTTGAACTAGCAAGAACATTAAACCCTGCAGTGATAGAAACCGATTGAATCAATCCCAAAACTAGTGAAATGTAACGTGTCGCTTGATTCAGCTTACGACGTCCCACTTCCCCTTGCTTGCTCCACTCGACAAAGCGTGGATAAATATCCATTTGCAACAGCTGAACAACGATAGAGGCAGTGATGTAAGGGCTAACCCCCAATGCAAAAATTGAAAAAGAGCCCATCGCACTACCGCTAATAAGGTTGAGCATATTAAGGAAAGGTAAATCCTTCATACTCTCGAGACTTGCAGCATTGACTCCTGGTACTGTTATGTGAGCACCAATCCGGAAGATTAAGATGATGAAAATTGTAAAGACGATTTTGCGTCGTACATTCTTCACCCTCAATGCATCAAATAATAATTTAAAGAACATAATGAGTACTCCTCATTAGATGACTTCGATTGAACCACCTTTAGCTATAATTGCTGCTTCAGCAGATTTAGAAAACTTAGCTGCTTTAACAGTCAATTTCTTTGTCAGTTCTCCATTGCCAAGGATTTTAATGCCTGATTTTTCAGCACGAACAATCCCAGCTTCTTTCAAGACAACTGGTGTTACTTCCGCACCGTCTTCAAAAATATTTAATTGATCAAGGTTAACCAAAGCATATTCTTTAGCATTGATATTAGTAAAACCACGTTTTGGAAGGCGACGGAACAATGGTGTTTGTCCACCTTCAAAGCCGGGACGGATATTGCCGCCGCTACGAGCCTTTTGACCCTTTTGACCGCGTCCCGCAGTTTTACCATTGCCGGATGAAGTACCGCGACCTACACGATTGCGGACTTTACGAGAACCTTCTGCTGGTTTCAATTCATGAAGTTTCATGTCTAATTTTCTCCTTTTTTTGTAAAATGCTAGCGCCTTTGAGAAGGGAAAAGGACTCTTCTCAAAAACTCGCCTATATATTATCTCTTAATTTAGCATAAGTCGCAAAGAAAAACTTTGCGACTTATTATATTATTTTGCGTCTTCTACAGTTACCAAGTGGGATACCACATTAATCATACCACGAACAGCTGGACTATCTTCTTTGATAACTGAGCTATTTAACTTACCAAGCCCAAGAGCAACAATCGTTTTACGTTGTTCTGGCTTACGACCGATGGGAGACTTAGTCAAAGTAATTTTAATTTGAGTCATATTGATCTCCTTTCTTATCCTAAGTCAGAAACTGAAATGCCACGAAGAGCAGCAACTTCATCTGCACGTTTCAACTGTTTCAAACCTTCAACAGTTGCACGTACAATGTTGATTGGAGTGTTTGAACCAAGTGACTTAGAAGTAATATCTGCAACACCTGCTAATTCCACAACTGCACGTACAGCACCACCAGCAGCAACTCCAGCCCCTTCGACAGCTGGTTTCAACAATACACGAGCACCACCAAAGCTTGAGTATACTTCGTGAGGGATTGTTGTACCAACCATAGGAACATCAATTAGGTTTTTCTTAGCATCGTCTACTGCTTTACGAATAGCTTCTGGTACTTCTTTAGATTTACCTGTACCGAAGCCCACGCGGCCATTACGGTCACCAACAACAACTAGAGCTGCAAAACGCATGTTACGTCCACCTTTTACGGTTTTAGAAACACGGTTAATGGCAACTACGCGTTCTTCAAATTCAACTGCATTGTCTTTTAATGCCATGTTTTAGTGTCCTCCCTATTAGAATTTCAATCCGTTTTCACGAGCTGAGTCAGCCAAAGCTTTTACACGTCCGTGATAGAGATATCCACCGCGGTCAAACACCACTTCTGAAATACCTTTAGCAACTGCGCGTTCGGCAACAAGTTTACCAACAACAACGGCTTGTTCTGTCTTAGTTCCCTTAGAAACTTCTTTATCAAGAGTTGAAGCGCTTGCGAGCGTTACACCCGCTACGTCATCAATCACTTGAGCGTAGATGCCTGTATTAGAACGGAAAATGTTCAAACGTGGGCGATCAGCAGTTCCAGAGAGTTTTCCGCGAACACGACGATGGCGTTTTTGGCGGACTTTGTTTTTATCTGGTTTCGAAATCACAATTTTCACCTCTTAAATTTCTATGATGAGTTAGTTTAAGCCAACTCTCGATAATTTAGAGAATGACAGATTGCAGAAAAACTGCATCTGACACCATCTATTATTTACCTGTCTTACCTTCTTTACGACGAACGTACTCACCGACATAACGAATACCTTTACCTTTATATGGTTCAGGTGAGCGCAGTCCGCGAATATAAGCAGCTGTTTGACCAACAACTTCTTTATTGATTCCGCTGACAATGATTGAAGTTGCACTAGGCACTTCAAAAGTGATATCTTCGGGAGCTTGAACTTCATCTTGATGTGATTTACCAACAGAAAGTACAAGTTTAGAACCTTGAAGTTGAGCACGGTAACCGACACCGCGCATTTCAAGTTCTTTTTTGAATCCTTCAGAAACACCGACAACCATGTTATTCAGGTTTGCACGAGTTGTTCCGTGGATTGTTTTCATTTCCTTAGAATCGTTCGGCCGATGAAGTGTTACTTCAGTTCCTTCAATTTTAATTTCAATATTTTTGTTAAACTCACGAGTGAGTTCGCCTTTAGGGCCTTTTACGGTTACAACATTGTCATTGTTAGTGATTTCAACACCAGCAGGCAAGTTGATAACCTTATTACCAATACGTGACATTATATTTCTCCTGTTAGATTGTCAAGCCGCACATAGCGACTAGTTTTCACGGGGTGAACAAGATACAAAGCCATTAAGCAACTCGAAGAAAAATAGGAAACCCGACTGCAGATGCATTAGCATCTAAGGAGAGTTTATCTTTTTTCAAAGAGTTGTAGGCGTGTTCAATTACTATATCTTGTTCTTGTTTGGTCCCATGATACAATCAAATCACATTATGAGATTTGAACCCGAGCTGTGACCTGTATGAAATAGACAAATCAAACTAGAATGCAAGCATTCGTCGTTTGATTTCCTATTTTCACTTGAGTCACTACACTCTTAGTATCATAATTTACCAAACGTATGCGATTACTTCACCACCAACGTTCTTTTGACGAGCTTCTTTATCAGTCAAAAGGCCTTCTGATGTTGAGATGATTGCAATTCCAAGTCCATTAAGAACTTTTGGAAGTTCTTCACGTTTTGAATAAACACGAAGACCTGGTTTTGAAACACGTTTCAAGTTAGTTATGACACGTTCACCGTTTTGTCCATATTTCAAGAACACACGAATGATACCTTGCTTATCATCTTCAACAATTTCAACGTTTTTTACAAAACCTTCACGCTTAAGAATTTCTGCAATTCCTTTTTTGATGTTTGATGCAGGCACTTCAAGTACTTCATGTTTTGCTTGGTTAGCATTACGAATACGTGTTAAAAAGTCTGCAATTGGGTCAGTCATAACCATTTTAAAATTCTCCTCTTACTAGCAGTTTGACATTTTCACTTACTAGTTAATATATCCCTATTGGGAAATGCAAAGCTGAACTTTGCTAGTTTGATGCGATGCATCATGAAATTTGAACTCGGGCTACGGCCTGTGTGAAAAAGATGCACAGCTGTTCAGCTTTTAGCTGATTACAGATGCGGATACCTTTAGGTATAAATCCTCCTAGAACGCGAGTGTTCATCGTTAGATTTCCTGTTTTCACTTGGTCCGACACGCTCTTAGTATCATTTTTTAATTGCGTTCGAGCTACAACCTTGGCAAAAGAGATAGATTTCCCTAGGAGTAAACTTCATCGTTAAATCTCCTATCTTTGCGTTGGTCGGTTTAACGCTCTCACATCTTTCTTACCAAGACGCTTTAGTAACGCCAGGGATTTGTCCTTTATATGCCAATTCACGGAAGCAAACACGGCAAAGTTTGAATTTGCGGTAAACTGAGTGTGGACGCCCACAACGTTCGCAACGAGTGTAAGCTTGCGTAGAGAATTTCGCAGGGCGATGATTCTTAGCAATCATTGATTTTTTAGCCAATTTATTTACCTCCTATATTATTTTGCAAAAGGCATACCAAGGCCTGTAAGCAATTCACGTGATTCTTCATCAGTGTTAGCTGTTGTTACGATAACAATATCGAGTCCGCGCACTTTATCAACGTCATCAAAGTTGATTTCTGGGAAGATTAATTGTTCTTTGATACCAAGTGTATAGTTACCGCGTCCATCAAAAGATTTTGTTGGCACACCATGGAAGTCACGAACACGTGGAAGTGAAACTGTCACCAACTTATCCAAGAATTCATACATGCGTTCACCGCGCAAAGTAACTTTGGCACCGATCGCTACCCCTTCACGAAGGCGGAAGCCGGCGATAGATTTCTTGGCTTTAGTAATCAATGGTTTTTGACCTGAGATAAGCGCCAATTCATCAGCAGCTTTTTCAAGGTTCTTTGCATTATTTACAGCATCACCAACACCCATGTTAAGAACGATTTTCTCAACTTTTGGAACGGCCATTACAGATGAGTAGTTAAATTTTTCTGTCAAAGCAGGTACTACTTCATTAGTGTATTTTTCTTTAAGACGATTAGCCATTTATACTTTCTCCTTTCCTTCGTGATTAATCAAGCACTTCGCCTGATTTTTTATTATAACGCACTTTTTTGCCATCAACAACTTTATAACCAACACGTCCAGCTACACCATTTTTGTCAAGAACTTGGACATTTGATGCATGGATAGGTGCTTCTTTTTCAATAATAGCACCTTGAGGATTTTCGTTGTTTGGTTTTTGGTGTTTTTTGACAATTGCCACACCTTCAACTACGACCTTATTTACTTTTGGAAGTGCTTTAAGGACAACGGCTTCAACACCTTTATCTTTACCTGTGATAACGCGAACTTTGTCGCCTTTTTTTACAAACATTGAGTTTTTCTCCTATATTTTTCTTACGCCCTGAGGGCACCCTGATGATTAATCAGGGGACTGGTGTTTGATTTTAAATTAAAGTACTTCTGGCGCCAAAGATACAATACGCATGTATCCACCTTCACGCAATTCACGTGCTATTGGGCCAAAGATACGTGTTCCGCGAGGAGTTTTGTCATCACGGATAAGAACTGCTGCATTTTCGTCAAACTTGATGTAAGAACCATCAGAACGACGAGCACCAGATTTTGTACGTACAATAACAGCTTTAACGACGTCACCTTTTTTAACAGCTGCACCCGGTGCAGCTTGTTTAACTGAGGCAACAATAACGTCACCGATGTTAGCGAATTTACGTCCTGAACCACCAAGAACTTTGATAGTCAAGATTTCACGAGCACCGCTATTATCAGCAACCTTCAAGCGACTTTCTTGTTGAATCATTTCAAATGTCTCCTTTTAGTTTGATTAGATAATAACAGCTTCTTCAACCACTTCTACAAGGCGGAAACGCTTAGTAGCTGAAAGTGGGCGAGTTTCCATGATGCGAACGATATCGCCAGTTTTAGCAACATTGTTCTCGTCATGAGCTTTATATTTTTTAGAATAGTTGATACGTTTACCATAGACTGGGTGGTTACGTTTTGTTTCAACTACAACAGTGATTGTTTTATCCATCTTGTCAGATACAACACGTCCAACAAGGGTTTTACGTTGATTACGTTCCATTATTAGAATTACTCCTTTCCCAATCTATTATTTCATTTCTGATTGCACAGTTTTAACACGTGCAATTTGCTTTTTGACTTCATTCAAGCGAGCAGTTTGATCAAGTTGACCTGCTGCCGCTTGGAAACGAAGATCAAAAAGTTCTTTTTTGAGCTCGTTTTCTTTTTTAGCAAGTTCTTCTTGAGACAAGCCACGAAGCTCAGCAACAAACTCTTTGATTTCTTTAAGTTTCATGTCTTCTCCTTATTCTGCTTCACGCTTTACGAATTTTGTCTTAACTGGCAATTTGTGGCTAGCAAGACGAAGCGCTTCACGAGCAACTTCTTCTGATACACCAGCAATTTCAAACATGATTTTACCACGTTTCACCGGTGCTACCCAACCTTCAGGTGCCCCTTTACCAGATCCCATACGTACACCGATAGCTTTAGCAGTGTATGATTTGTGAGGGAAAATTTTAATCCAAACTTTACCGCCACGTTTCATGTAACGCGTCATAGCGATACGGGCAGCTTCAATTTGGCGGTTAGTGATCCAGTGGCTTGTTGTCGCTTGAAGACCGTATTCTCCAAATGCTACTGATTTACCACCTTTAGCTTCACCGCGCATTTTCCCGCGGAATTCACGGCGGTGTTTAACACGTTTAGGTACTAACATTTGTTATTTGCCTCCTTTAGTGTTTTTACGAGCTGGAAGCACTTCACCACGATAAATCCAAACTTTAACACCAAGTTTTCCGTAAGTAGTGTCAGCTTCTTCCCAAGCATAGTCAATATCTGCACGCAGTGTGTGAAGCGGAACTGTTCCTTCTGAATACCCTTCTGCACGAGCGATATCTGCACCGTTCAAACGACCAGAAACTTGTGTTTTGATCCCTTTTGCTCCAGCACGCAGTGTGCGTTGGATTGCTTGTTTTTGTGCACGACGGAAAGCAACACGTTGTTCTAATTGGCGAGCAATATTTTCACCAACAAGGTGAGCATCCAAATCAGGTGATTTGATTTCAACGATGTTGATGTGAACTTGTTTTCCAGTCAATTTGTTTAATTTAGCGCGAAGAGCATCAACGTTAGCTCCACCTTTACCAATAACCATACCTGGTTTAGCTGTGTGAAGTGAAACGATAACTTTATTTACTGCACGTTCAATTTCAATAGTTGAAACTGAAGCATCTGCCAACTCATTGTTAATGAATTCGCGAATTGCCAAATCTTCATGAAGGTAATCTGCGTATTCTTTTTCAGCATACCATTTCGCATCCCAATCACGAATGATTCCAACACGCATACCAATTGGATGTACTTTTTGACCCACGATTTTACCTCCTTATTTTTCTGCTACAACTACGGTTACGTGAGTTGTGCGTTTATTGATTGGCGAAGCTGAACCTTTGGCACGTGGACGGAAACGTTTCATCGTTGGTCCTTCGTTGGCAAATGTTTCAGATACTACCAAGTTTGCTTTTTCCAAACCAAAATTGTTTTCTGCGTTAGCAATTGCTGAATTAAGTGTTTTTTCAACAATACGGGCAGCTTTGTTTGGAGTGAATTTTAAGATTGCGATTGCATCAGCAACGTTCTTACCACGGATAAGATCAAGAACAAGACGTGTTTTACGAGGTGAAACACGCACTGTACGAGCCATTGCTTTAGCTGAAGTAATTTCTGCCATTGTGTCCTCCTCCTATTAACGACGTGTTTTCTTATCGTCTGCTGCGTGACCTTTGTAAGTGCGAGTCGGTGCAAATTCACCAAGCTTGTGACCTACCATGTCCTCTTGGATATAAACAGGTACGTGTTTACGTCCATCATAAACAGCGATTGTATAACCGATAAAACTTGGGAAAATCGTTGAGCGACGTGACCAAGTTTTAATAACTTTTTTCTTTTCATCATTTGCTTGAGCTTCAACTTTTTTCATCAAATGCTCATCGACGAAAGGTCCTTTTTTAAGACTGCGTCCCATTTAATAATATTCTCCTTTAAATAGATACCACAGCGGCTTGTCCTATAAATAGACTACCGAGCTGGCGGATTGATTGTTTGTTTTTAGTAATAGCCGTAGACATCTGGACACTCACTGTGTTACAAGATAACTTGTGACTGCCTTAGTCGTCATAGCAGAAGTTTCGTAACGAAATCTCGCGTAGTTTAGTTTACTACGCCAGATTTTCTACTCAGTCACCTATTTTTCATTGCGACGACGAACAATAAGTTTATCAGATTTAGCTTTCTTATTACGAGTTTTAAGGCCAAGCGCAGGTTTACCCCAAGGAGTAGATGGCGCTTTGCGTCCGACTGGTGCTTTACCTTCACCACCACCGTGAGGGTGATCATTAGGGTTCATTACAGAACCACGAACTGTAGGACGGATACCTTTCCAACGGCTACGTCCAGCTTTACCTAAGTTAACAAGTGATTGTTGCTCGTTGCCAACTGTACCAATTGTAGCACGGCAAGTACCCAAAATCATACGAACTTCACCAGATTGCAGACGGACAAGAACATATTTACCTTCTTGACCAAGCACTTGTGCAGAAGCACCAGCAGCACGAACAAGCTCTCCGCCTTTACCAGGTTTTAATTCGATATTGTGAATGATGGTTCCAACCGGAATGTTAGCCAATGGCAGAGCATTACCAACTTTAATATCAACATCTGACCCTGATACAATACGTTGCCCAACCTCTAAACCTTTAGGTGCGATGATATAAGCCTTCACACCATCAGTATAGTGAACAAGCGCAATATTGGCTGTACGGTTTGGATCATATTCGATAGTTTTAACAACAGCTTCAACACCATCTTTATTGCGTTTGAAATCAATCAAACGATAATGGCGTTTGTGACCACCACCATGATGGCGAACAGTGATACGGCCATTGTTGTTACGACCTGCTGTTTTATTCAAAGAAACAAGCAATGATTTCTCAGGAGTGCCTGTTGTAATTTCAGCAAAATCCAAAGAAGTCATATTACGACGGCCATTTGTCGTTGGTTTATAAACTTTAATACCCACGTTATTTCCTCCTTAGATTATTCAGCTTCAGCAGCAAATAAGTCAATTGCTTTTGAGTCAGCTGTAAGCGTGATAATTGCTTTTTTAGTTTTACTTGTGAAACCTGTGTAACGACCTACACGTTTTTGTTTTGGCTTAACATTTACAGTGTTGACATTAGCAACTTTAACACCTTCAAAAGCTGCTTCTACGGCTTGCTTAATCAGTAGTTTGTGTGCACGTGTATCAACTTCAAATGTATATTTACCAGCTTCAAGATCAATCATTGATTTTTCAGTGATTACAGGTTTTTTGATTACGTCGTACAAGTTCATTATGCAAGAACCTCCTCGATTGTAGAGATTGCTTCTTTAGTAACAAGAAGTTTGTCTGCATTTACGATATCAAGAACACTTGCAGTTGTTGCTGTTGTAACAGTTACATTTTGAAGGTTACGAGCTGAAAGCTCAGCATTTTTGTTTCCTTCCTCTAGAACAACAAGTACTTTTGAATCAATGCTAAGTGCGCTAAGAACGTTTGCAAATTCAGCAGTCTTAGGTGCTGCAAATGAAAGAGCGTCCACAGCAACCAATTTATCTTCAGCAACTTTGGCCGAAAGGACTGATTTCAAAGCAAGGCGGCGAACTTTTTGCGGGAATTTATAAGCATATGAACGTGGTGTAGGCCCGAAGACAACGCCACCGCCACGCCATTGTGGCGAGCGAATAGAACCTTGACGAGCACGACCAGTTCCTTTTTGGCGCCATGGTTTACGGCCGCCACCAGAAACTGCTGAACGATTTTTAACCGCATGGGTGCCTTGGCGAAGACTAGCCCGCTGACTGATTACAACATCAAACACTACTGATTCATTTGGTTCAATACCGAAGACCGCATCATTCAATTCAACTGTGCTTACTTCTTTACCAGTTTGGTCAAATAGTTTTACGTTTGCCATTTAACTGTTTTCTCCTTTCTTATTTTTTAGCAGCTTTTACTGCTGATTTGATAGTGATAAGAGATTTCTTAGCACCTGGCACATTACCCTTGATAAGGACAACGTTTTTTTCTGGAACCACTTGCACAATTTCAAGGTTTTGAATTGTTACGCGATTTCCACCCATGCGTCCTGCTAAGTGTTTGTTCTTGAAAACACGGTTAGGAGCAACAGGACCCATTGATCCCGGACGACGATGGTAACGAGAACCATGTGCCATAGGACCACGTGATTGTCCGTGGCGTTTGATAGCACCTTGGAAACCTTTACCTTTAGTAGTACCAGTAACATCAACAACATCACCAGCTTCGAATTGTTCAACTGTGATTTCTTGTCCAACTTCCAAGCCTTCAATGTTTTTGAATTCACGAATGAAGCGCTTAGGAGCCGTATTAGCTTTCGCTACGTGACCTTTAGCAGGTTTGTTGCTCAATACTTCACGTTTGTCGTCAAAACCAACTTGAACTGCTTCATAACCGTCTGTTTCAACAGTTTTCACTTGAAGCACAACGTTTGGAGTCGCTTCGATGACAGTAACAGGGATAAATTCACCAGATTCAGTGAAGATTTGAGTCATTCCCACTTTTTTCCCTAAGATTCCTTTTGTCATGAGAAAATAATTCCTTTACTTATTTTATTAAAAAGTTTTTAACGAGCGTTTTTTGTGCTCAGAAATCAGGTTAAAGCTTGATTTCTACGTTGACACCGCTTGGTAGATCCAACTTCATGAGAGCATCAACAGTCTTTTGCGTTGGGTTTACAATGTCAATAAGACGTTTGTGAGTGCGCATTTCAAATTGTTCGCGAGAATCTTTATATTTGTGAGTCGCACGAATAACTGTATAAAGACTGCGTTCAGTTGGAAGCGGAATTGGCCCGGCAACTGATGCCCCTGTACGAGTTGCAGTTTCTACGATTTTTTCTGCCGCAGTATCAAGTGTACGATGTTCGTACGCCTTCAAGCGGATGCGGATTTTTTTGTTTGCCATCTTTTCTCCTCTCGTCTATTTATGATAATAGGCTAGCTCCTCAAGAAAACCAACAGGCGACTGCGTGGCAATGCAGCCGAGCGTGTCGCAACCTCTTGCATCATAGCTAAAGCTGTTTTTTAACAGCACCGTAATATAATATCAGAAATAGCAAGGCTTTGCAAGACTTTTTCCTCAATTTAATTAAAAAACTTATTCAGTTGAAATAACTAAACAAGTTTTGTTTTCTGATAACGAAAATATAAGAAAGCAGACCTGAAGAGATTATCTGCTATAGTTGCTATCCAGACTGCCGCTAAACCGTAGTCCATAACCGATACCAAAAGATAGCCGAGTCCTATTCTGATGACCCACATCCCAATCATGGTGGCATAAAACGGTAGTTTGGCTTTACCCAATCCTTGCCATACAGCAGTATAGACCAAAGTCCCAGCTGTCATAAAGCTTCCTAAGAATGAATAAAGAATGACCACACTGCTATAAGCAATAACGGTCTCATCCTCGGTAAAAAGAGAGGATAGTCTTTCTCCTAAAAGGAAAAATGTCCCTCCTACCACTAACATTAGAATTGCTGCCAACCAATAACTTTCTCTGACGATGGCTTTAAGGGCGGATTCATTTTTTTCACCCAAAGAGTGGGCTACTAGGATAACCGTTGCAGTAGCTACGCCCATGCCCGGCATGTAGTTGAACTGGGTAAGAGTCTCACCGATAGCATTACCTGCAACCGCTTTTGTTCCCAGACCAACAATTAAACTAACAATTATAACATCACCAGCTCTCATCATCAAGCGCTCCCCCGAAGAAGGAAGAGCCAAATTGAGCAAATCTAAATTCCAAAGTCGACTCATTTTCAAATCTGTCCAATTCAAACGTGATGATTGCCACAAGATAACACTTACTAAACAACGAGAGAGAACAGTGGAAGCTGCAACCCCAATGATTCCCCAATGACAGACAAACACGGCTAAAGCTGATAAAACAGCATTAAGAACATTTGATAAAAGACTAACGTACATCGAAATTCGAGGGCGTCCCTGAGCTCTTAAAACATTACCCAAGACTGTCATTAAACCAAGAAATACGGTTCCGCCACCAACGATAGCTAAATAAAGCCCCCCGGCCTGACTAACTTCTTCCTGCGTCCCCAACAGCGATAAAACACTTTTTCCAGCAAAAATAGAAAAAAGTCCTAAAAACATTGTTATTACAAAAGTCAAAAGCAGGGCATCCCAAGTATTTTGTTTAACAGCCTGCTGATTACCAGATCCTAAATTCTTTGAGACGAGACTAGCTACTGCGCTTCCTAGAGCAATCAAGATAGCTTGATAAATGGCTAAGATATTATTAGCTACCGAGACTCCAGAGACAGCAATAATTCCGACCTGGGCTACTAGATAATTGTCGACTACCCCCATCAACATCTGCAAGATATTCTCGATCATAGCCGGTAGGGCTAAATTTATAATCTGTTTTCGATATTTCATGCCTATAAAAACGAAAAAGCCAAACGGCTTTTTTAAACTCCTAAATAGTCTTCAACTGCTTGCTGCATATCAGCTATGGCAACAACCGTCTTATGGCGAACTGAGGCAGTTTCAAGACCAGATACTGCTTTAGGGATAGCTACTCCTGATAATTCATGTAATTTTTGCACAGCCTTGAAATCATCACCGGTATCTGTGCCAGTAACAGCCTCAACTGCGACACGTGGGAATTTATAAGGACTTGCTGTTGAAGCAATGACCGTCGGCGTCTGATCAGTTGTCTTGTTTTTATAGCCCTGATAAACAGCTGAAGCAACTGCTGTGTGAGGATCTTCAATATAGTGCGATTGACGATAAACACGGGTAATTTCTGCTCTTGTATCTTGTTCACTTGCAAATCCTGCAGCAAACAAGTCAAGTATCTCTGGACGAACAGGCTCCAGCTTGTATTCGCCTTGATTAACAAGGTCTTCCATTAACGCTTCTGTTTTATCAGCATCGTTTCCTAATAAGTGGAAAATCAAGCGTTCTAAATTCGAAGAAACGAGAATATCCATTGATGGGCTGCTAGTAATTTTAAATTCACGCTTCTTATCATAAATACCCGTATTGAAGAAATCTGTTAAAACATTATTTTCATTAGAAGCACAAATCAACTTATGGATAGGTACACCGATTTCACGTGCATAATAAGCAGCCAGAATATTACCAAAGTTGCCTGTTGGAACGGTGACATTAATCTCATCACCATTTTGAATATCACCTGATTTCACGAGTTGAGCATAGGCGTAAACATAATAGACCACTTGTGGCACCAAGCGCCCAATATTCATTGAATTCGCTGATGAGAGCTGCATCTGGTGAGACAAGAGCTTTTCACGTAATTTAAGATCATTAAACATGCGTTTAACATCGGTTTGCGAATCATCAAAATTCCCTTCAATAGCAACTACATGTGTATTGTCACCAGCTTGAGTTGTCATCTGCAGTTCCTGAATTTTAGAGACCCCACCTTTAGGATAAAAGACGATAATTTCAGTACCCGGAACATCCGCAAAACCTGCCATAGCAGCCTTGCCCGTGTCTCCAGATGTTGCCGTCAAAATGACAATTTTGTTATCCACACCCTGTTTTTTAGCCGAGGTCGTTAAAAGATAGGGAAGGATTGATAGCGCCATATCCTTAAAGGCAATCGTTGAGCCATGGAATAGCTCAAGATTATAATGATCTTCAAGTTTCACCAAGGGAGCGATAATTGAAGTATCAAACTTATCATCATAAGCATGGTTAATGCAATAAGCGAGCTCTTCTTCTGTAAAATCATCCAAAAAGGCTGACAACACAAGCATGGCTACTTCTTGATAAGAAGCTGTCTTCAATTGGCTGAAATCTAAATGAACCTTCGGCATTGTCAAAGGAGTAAAAAGCCCACCATCTGTCGCTAGCCCCTGTAAAATAGCCTGACTGGCTGTTACCTGATTTTGCGCATCGCGTGTTGATTGATAAACTAATGTCATGATCTTACCTTCTTTTTGATAGTCTTTGGAATATTATATCATAATTGTCAGATAATTTGGAAGCTCTGTTAGCTTTAAGTCAAGAAAAAAGACCTAGAGCAAACAAACTCTGAGTCTTTAAGCTATTAACTATTCTAAATTAAATTCGATCGTATTATCATCTTCATCCGTCAAGGTTAGTCCTGATGAAGTTTTCTTGTAGGAGACTTCGTCTCCTTCTTCAAAATCAGTTAAATCACTATCTGCATTGACCTTAGTGATCTCAATCTTACCGCTAACACGATTGACCTTGCCCTCAAAGACGGTACCAGATACCTGCCCCTGATCAGAATTATATTTAAAGTTATTATCTTCTACTGATTTTGACACAGTACTATCAAATCCGTCTTCATCAAAACCATTACCTACAATATAAGAATTAATCAAATAATTCCACTCATCATCTGAAAAATTCTTTTTATAGGTATAATTCTCATCGCTATAGCCTGATTTAACAGTATCATAAAAACTATCGTAATCAACATTATAACTAGCATTAACTTTGACGACATCATCTTTAATAGTAGCTTCTACCTTGGAATTATCAGTAAAATCAGAGTAACTAATATCCGTTTCACTCAAAGTGGTGTCTTTCAGATTATTTTTCAAATCTTTTTTTAAACTATTAATTTGGTAGGCCCCATTAACATTACCTGAAAAATGACGATAAAGGAGAACACCACCAACTATCAAAAAAATAGCAGCTATGGTCCCAAGAATACTACCTACAATGACTTTGATACGCTTCTTTCCTTGAGGAGCATTGGGGGCAACGCCAGCTTGTACAGGAGTTGCTGTCGGTGCAGTCCCAAAGTTATTCCCAGCGGCGTTAGGATAAACCAAGGCTTGGCCAAAAGCTGTCGTCGTAGGGGCTACATTTTGATTTGCCATAGATTGAGGTTGTTGCACAGGCTGAGTGTTTTGAGGAGATGCGGCTATATTAGCCGAGCTCTGTGGAACACCCGTATTCGGCGTTTGAGGAACCGCACCATTAGAAAATTGATTAGAAGTAGGATTAGCAACTGGTTGAGGCTGAGCC
The DNA here is from genome assembly GCF_042649885.1 of Streptococcus dentapri. NCBI lineage: Bacteria > Bacillati > Bacillota > Bacilli > Lactobacillales > Streptococcaceae > Streptococcus > Streptococcus dentapri. The sequence continues at coordinate 19,300 of NZ_JBHSAC010000048.1, forward strand.
CCCGATACTGCTTCCGATGGATTAGTTGGATTGTTGGATGACCCAGCTTGAGCCCCCCTAGGAGACATAGAGTTATATTCTTCTTGTGACATAATTACCTCTTTTAGCTTACTTTAAGTTTATCCTACCATTCTTTAACCTGCCTGTCAATCTTAAATATCTTAAAAATCGGACCTAGATAATCTTTTAAAAGAGGCTGGAACAAAAGTCCTGCTTTTTTGTTTGGCTCTAGATTTACCAGATTAATGAAAGGGGTGATTAGCAGCCCTTATCCTTTGCTAGGCAAGTGATAGCGATCAGCCTAATCAACTGTCCAGAAAAAGGCAGAGCGACAAAATTGAAATTACGATTTCATCACAATTTACCGATTTTTGTCCCATTCTCCTGAAATGTTATTCCTTATCAAATTTGACATCTTTATCACCCGACAAGGTAACGCTTGAAGAATCCTTTGTGTATGAGGTTGTTGATCCTTTTTTAAAATCATCCAGTTCTTCACTATTATCAGATTGATTCATAAAGTCTTCGTTGATTTCCGTAATTTCAATCTGACGTGACCATCTGTGGACCTTACCTTTAAAGATGGTGCCAGAGCCAACTCCCGTCCTCGAATCATACGATAAGCCAGCGTTCTTGGCAAATTCTTCCATAGAGGAATTAAATTCATCTATAAAATCTTCTTTTGAAGGCATAAATCCTTCCATATCTTCGTCACTGAGCTCATACTCTTTTTGCTCTTCTTTAATATATTTTAAATATTCGTCATAAGCTGCTTCTGCATCAAATTTATAACGAACCACTCCCTTAACATTATTATTTGTCACTTTGAGTTCAAGTTTGGGTGCCTCTATAAATTTACTATAGTCAAGATCTGAATCTCCGAATTCATCTTCTAATGTCTTCAAATACTCTTTCTCAATTTTTGTAGCGTGGTATTCCCCTTCAATGCCTCCTGATACATAATAGTATAAAGTACCACCGCCAGCTAATAGGGCGATAGCAGCTACAACCGATACAATAATAGTAATTATTTTACCTGTATTTGATTTTTTCTGTGGTTGATTAGGATCTTGTCTCGTAAAAGTCTGCTGTGCTTGCTCCTGATTAAATACTTCTTGTGACATAAAAACCTCTTTTAAGCTTATTTTAAGTGTATTCTAGCACCTTTTTGACATGTTGTCAATGGAAAAATGGGGGCATGGATATCATCGATAATATCATTGACCCTTGGCAGGCTTTCTGGAGGCTTCTGCAACAGCTGATTGAATCGTTTGCACATACAGATCAGCACCTGAACTCGATTGTGAATAATGCACACCGTCTGTTCCATTCCAGATATCTGAATTATCCCGAGCCACCTGATACCAATCTGCGACTGTGACATAACTATTTTCCGCAGCCAGCTTTAATTCATAATCATGAATCTCAGACATTTGAGATAGGTCTTGAGCATTATAAGGCGTCACCAAAACAAGACGGCGCCCATCAGGTAAAGCATCTAAAAATTGCTGGATTTGATTGGTGTAATTGTCAGGAGAATTGACTCCGACTGCGATCACGACTGTTTCGGGCAAGGTTCCCGAATCAATGTTAGTCTTAAAAATATCAAAGGCATTACCAAAATTACGGCTTACCGTGGCATCCACCAGAGCATCTGGCATAAGATCTGTGAAAGCATCACTGGATCGTAAAGTAACCGAATCCCCAATAACCAAAACGTTGCTCATGGCATTAGCGTCTCCAGCAGTCCGCTGATTAGTCAAGGTTAAATTAGTGTCCGCTTGATTAAGAGAATCAACAAGCACACCAGATTCAAATTCACCAAGTTTCGGAGCAGTTACGGCAATAATGAGACTAGCAAGAGCTAGAACGACTCCCCCACCAGCAAGCCATTTCTTATAGGGAGTAACATCAATATCAATCCCCAGCAATTTAGGCTTCTTGCCAGCGATTAAGGGCTCAATGATGTAAAAGGATATAGCCGCAAAAATCGTTGAAAGAAAGAAAGTTAACAGGCTTGCCACCCAATTCGGCATGAGCTGAGAAAAAATGATATAAAAAGGCCAGTGAAAAAGGTAAATCCCATAACTAATATCCGAAAAAAAGGTGATAATTAAGGGTTCCTGAACATCTGGAAGCTTGTCGTGGAGAACACGCGCTGCATAAATCATCAGACAGGCGAATAAACTAGCCAGAGCAAAACCAAATAAGTAGGTCAGACGTCCATCAAAAGTGAGGACAAAACCCAGCAATAATAAGACGGCAAAGCTACCTATAAATTGCACAAGAGTTCGTCTAACTGACCATAACTCAACATTTTTTTTGAAACGTTTAGTTGTCTCTGTTACTCCTGCCATCGTAGCCGTCATGGCCCCGAGATAAAAAGGAAAACTGTGGCTGAAGGTTGAAAAGTAGACTACTGAAAGGTTGTTTACAAGTAAACTGCTGATAAACATGACCAGATAGCCCAAGAAAAAGAGAGCTGTAGAAGCTAAAAAGATTGCTCCTCGAAAACGTCCCAGAGAGAGTTTTTTTCTAGAAAAGAACCAAAGCACCAGTCCCCAGAAAATATAGAAATGAACTTCAACAGCCAAGCTCCATGTGTGTAAAAACAGATGAGGATTAAATTGACTTTCATAGTTGCTACCAATGAAAATTTCATACCAGTTCGTCATAAAACCAAAAGCAGCCGCAATTTGCTGACCGATATTGGCGAGAAAATCATTTCTTATAAGAAGCGCAAAAGGTAGAGTAAGCAGCACCATGATGACAATCGGAGGAACAATACGATAAAATCGCCGCTTCAAAAAACCAAGTAAATTAATCTGATCAGTTCGCCGATACTCATCTATTAAAAGCGCCGTGATTAAAAAACCGGAAAAGGCAAAAAAGACATCAACTCCGATGAAACCACCAGGAAGACTTTTTTGATAAAAATGATAGAGCAGGACTAACAGCAGTCCCGTTACTCTAATAAAAGAAAACCATTTTATTCTCATTGTTGATAAATTCCCTGTTTAAATGTTCCCTTGTAAACTGTACCGTCCGCTGTCGTCAAAGTTCCTTGACCATCTGCTTGCCCTTTATCAAAATCCCCTTTGTAGGTCCAACCATCTTTAGAAGTGAAGGTGCCTTGACCATCAAATTGACCATCACTAAAATTTCCTTGGTACTTATCGCCATTTTTATAAGTAAGAGTTCCTTGGCCGTTCATTTTATTGTTTTTGACGATCCCTGTATAAACAATCCTTCCCTTGTCGAAAGTTAAAGTCTTTTTAAAACCAAAGGGCATCGTTAAAACAGTTAGAGCACAAAGCGCCATGACGATAACCGCTGCCAGCTCTAACTTTTCTCTACTTATTTTAATCTCTCTTATTAAATGTCGTTCCTTAACTCTTCTAGCCATAAAGAACAGCCTTTCTTCACTAAATGATAGGTTTCTTCAAAATCACCTGTAAACCACGGATCGGGGACCCCCTCCTCTATGAAAAGAAAAATCTTAGACTTAAATTCAGCCGGAAACATCGCTTTTAAGTCCTTGACATTTTGTTTATCCATTCCGACAATATAGTCAAAAGAGCTAATATCGTCCAAAGAAACTTGCTTTGAGGTTTTAAAATGATTATAAGGGATACCATGATCTTGGAGAACCTTTTGGGTACCTCTATGAACAGGATGGCCATGTTCCCAAGATGAAGTTGCCCTACTTTCAATATAAAAATCATCTTTAATGGCCAGTTCTTTCATCACAAATTCTGCCATAGGACTACGGCAAATATTTCCCAAACAAACAAAACATATTTTTTTCACTTTATTCACTGTTATTATAGCACACCTATTCTAAAAATATGAGACCGTATTTAATCAAACTTTTGTTCAATCCCAAGATGTTTATAAGCCTTTGATGTAGCTACGCGACCAGAACGTGTCCGCATCATAAAACCCTTTTGGATTAAATATGGCTCATACATATCCTCAACAGTTTCACGTTCCTCAGCAATATTAACAGATAAGGTTCCAAGACCTACTGGACCACCACCGTACATTTCAATCATGGTTCGAAGAATTTTTTGATCAATATAATCCAGCCCCTCATGGTCAACATCCAACATTATTAAAGCCTTATCAGCAATTTCTTCATCAATGATACCATCACCGATAATTTGGGCATAATCACGCACACGTTTTAAAAGTCTATTAGCGATACGGGGCGTCCCACGACTACGCTTGGCCAATTCAACTGCAGCATCACGTGTAATATCAGCATCAATAATTTCTGCTGTCCTCTCAATAATTTCTGTCAAATCCACTTCTTCATAATATTCCATGTGCCCATTGATACCAAAACGGGCCCGCAGAGGATTGGAGAGCATACCAGCACGCGTTGTAGCCCCTATAAGGGTAAAAGGCGGAAGATCTAAATGCACGCTGCGGCTCGCTTCCCCCGTTCCAATCATAATATCAATATAAAAATCTTCCATGGCACTGTAGAGAACTTCTTCCACAGCCATAGGCATCCGATGGATTTCGTCAATAAAAAGAACATCTCCCGGCTCAAGATCATTAAGAATCGCCACTAGATCACCGGCCTTTTCAATCGCTGGACCAGCAGTCTGTTTAAGATTAACCCCCAATTCATTAGCAATAACAAAAGCCATGGTCGTCTTTCCCAGACCCGGAGGACCAAAAAGAAGGACATGATCAAGAGCTTCATCACGCATCTTAGCAGCTTCAATAAAAATTGCTAATTGATTTTTAACCTGATCTTGACCGATATATTCTTTAAAAGACTGTGGACGAAGCGTTCGCTCTATCTGTTCTTCATTTTCCATCATTTCATCGTCTAAAATTCTCGTCATGCTAATATTATATCACAAAAGCACTCTTATCAAATGATAAGACGAAAAAGAATTTAACAGTTTAAAAATGTAGTTGACTAGCCTTTACAGCCAATTATTAATTATCTGAAACCGATATAAAACAAGGCAGGGACAAAAATCCTGCTTTAAGGAAGTTTACCATGACTCTTGATATAAAAGAAAGATTAACAATCTTAAGGATTCCCTGTGATATTGTCCGATATGCTATTGATTCATCAATGATTGACAATTACGAATTCACTGTGCAAGATGCGATCAATTTAAAAGCTATGTTATCAACAGACAAAAGGAATTGAATATTGATAAAAATTAATATAAAGGTTATAAGGACATTAGTCCTAACAACCAATATATCAATCCAAACTCCACAATCTTAATCAGTAAATAAAATATTACAGTTTATGGTAATTGGGGAAGGGGAGAAGGATTATTTGATAAAATGCTAAAAGAATTATCAGTTATAACACTTAATAATTACGGAAGTGAAATAGGGATTCACTACACGTCAATAGACGATGGAAATCTTAGTTTAATACGATTTTCAAATTAGGTTATAATAAAATGAAAAGCCCTAAATTAGGGGCTTTTGTCTTATATTTCCATGTTAACTTCATAAATATTTATCTTTTCTTTACAATTAAGTTAAAGCATTTTTTTATTATTCAACCCCTTTTAAGGCTTCTACCATATCAATTTTTCTAATTCTTCGACTGATGACTACAGTTGTCAATAAGGAAGTAAACCACACAAGTAGGCTTGCCGATAAAAGGACTTGCCAAGTTACGTAAGCAGTATATTCAATACGTATTGTTGAGAAAGTTGCAACATACTGTTTTAGGAACCAAATACCCATAGGTATTCCAATTATCCAACCAACACTTGTTGTAATCAGATTCTCAATCATTGTGATATTTTGTAAATTCCTCTTAGAAAATCCTAAAACCTGTAGTGTTGCGTAATCTCTAGTACGTTCAACAAAGTTTAAAGAACCTAGATTATATAGCACAACAACGACCAATAATAATGCAAAGCCAATAATCATTAAGAAAACACTCATTAGGCTATTCACAAAGTCGTAAGCGTTATTTTCCTGACTAGATTTTTTGATAACAGATTGAATATTACTGTCGTTAGAAATTTGAGCTGTGGAGACCTCCTTTCCAACTAGTAAAGTAGAAGGATTAAAAGAACCTCCAGCTTTTTCAAAAGTGCTAGACATAATGTAAGCACCCTGATTAGTCTCACTGGTTACAATACCTTTAACTTCAAAGGTGTACTCTTTGCCATCTCGATAAGGTTTTACTGTCATTGTATCACCAACTTTAATATTAGCAGCTTTTGCAAAACCATTAGTAACATAAAGGCCACCTTCTTTGATTGTCTCTCCTTTACTTGTAGTTGCATTAACAAAATCACCTTGACTAATAACGATGAGCAAGCGATTATAACCGTCATCTTTTGAAAAATGAGCCTGATTTATTTGAACCCATTGTCCATCATATGTTTTGTCTGCCAATTCGTGGTTAGAGACAGTCAAACGTTTTGAATAACTAAAATCTTCATTATAAGCCTTATCAACAAGATGGTTCATTGAAATTGGCATACCGATACCAGCTATCAACAACATCATACTCCCTGATACACCAACTATACCCATTAAAACCCTAACTCGGTTTATAAAAGCATCTCGCACAGCCCACTTTGTCTCATCAGTAAACTTGTTCCATAGAAATGAAATTTTTTCAATAAAAACGTGTTTAACCTCTTTACTTTTACCTCTTAAAAAGATTGCCGGTAAACCTGTAATAGCTTTGCGTGAGGCAAAATAGGCTGACAAAGAACATACTAGTATGACTAGTGCAACAATAAGAAGAGACGACCATGAATATGCAATTTGCCAGTTAGGCAAAGAAAACATTGATTTTTGAGTTTCTAAGACAAACCAAGACATTGCTGGTGAAACTAAAGCACCTAAGACAGCACCAAATGTCCCCACAAATAGACCGAATGAAATATAATGTCTGCTTACCTGTGAATTAGAGTAACCCAGAGCCTTAATAACGGCAATCTCTTTTGTTTGGCTCTCAATAAGTCGTCGAATCGTCGTAAACATAGCAAGAATGGCTAACAGAATAAAAATGAATGAAAATAAATAGGAAAGATTTCTAATTTGTCCTACCCTATCGGTTGCTTCTGAAACATCTGTCAATGTCTTTTGGTTATAATAAGTAACTAACTTATTTCCCAGAATGTCTTCAATTTCATCTCTAATATCAGTATTTGATGAATAAATTTCTACTAAGTTACTTGGTACTTGAGTGTTTAGTAACTTGTTCAAAGTTTTCTTAGATATATATCCATAAGCATAATCATTGTAGTTTGGAGCAATATACTCCAAGCTACCCGTAAAATAGATTCTATCTGCCGATTGAACTAAGCCTACAATTTTTACATTAACTGTTTTACCAGACAATGTAATTTTCAAATCATCTCCTATTGATAAGTTATTAGAAGCGGCATATTCTTCATTTATCCAAATACCATTATCAGCTTTATTGGAAAACTTAGCACCTTCTGTAACATTAGCAATTTGTTGTGAAGGGTTACTAAATGAATCTAATATCAAGTATTTATCCGAGTTATTTTTTGAATCAATCGCAGTAGTTATTCTTGTTTCAGAAATGACCTTCTTTACGCCATCCAAAGAATTTATTTCTTCAATGTCTTCATCTGTTAGATTGGTCGCCTGTCCCCAGATAGTTGGTACATTAGATGAAGCAATAAAACTGTCTAAGCTTTTCTCCAAACCATGCCAAGCTCCTTGTAAACCAACAAATATTAAAACACTCAATAATGACATTAAGAAAACCGAGAAAAATTGTTGCCAATTTTTTCTTAGGTCACGTCTTAATTTTAAATTAAGATATTTCATTGTTACTCCAATCCTTTAAGCTAAATCTTAGTTTTCAATAATTGAGTTAATTTTTCCATCTTTCAGATAAATCACTGTGTCAGCAAATTCTTTAAATTCAGCATTATGGGTCACCATTACAACAGCTACATTTTTATCTTTTGAAGCCTCTTGGAGCAGCTCAATAATCTTTTGCCCTGTTTTAGAATCAAGTGCGCCTGTAGGTTCATCACATAATAATAATTTTGGCTTTTTAGCTAAAGCCCTTGCAATAGAGACGCGTTGCATTTCACCGCCCGACAATTGATTAGGAAAATTATTTTTTCTATGGGATAGCCCCACTTTATCTAGAAAAATCTCTGACTTTGCAACATTACCTGTTAACTGTGCAGCGATACTAATGTTTTCTGAAGCTGTTAAACTTGGAACAAGATTATAAAATTGAAAAACAAATCCTACTATATCTTTTCTGTAAATTGAGAGCTCCTTGTCATTTAGTGATGTAACCTCCTGATCATCGAATAAAAAACTTCCTTCTGTTGCCCTATCCATACCTCCAAGTAAATTCAATAATGTACTTTTCCCAGAACCAGAAGGTCCTAAAATAACGGTAAATTTTCCCTTTTCGATTGAAAAAGAAACATCGTCTAAAGCTTTTACTTCTTGGTCTCCTACTTGGTAGGTTTTACTAATATGGTTAAATGAAATCATTTTTTCTCCTAAAATTCTGATATAAATTTAATTTTTTCTTTTAATGAGGGTTCTTTATACTGTTCAATAATTCGTTTAGAAACAGCCTCTCTATTCGTTTTTATTACTTTTTCTGCTTTAGAGACAGCTTCTTCAATCGGAACAACAATTGGTAAATCATATAAATTAATAATTTTTCGTAATCTTTCTATTTGGTTACCACTTACTAATTTTGGATTTTTTCCAATGGAAATAAAACCTTCTTGAATTTCTTTATCTGATAGAGTTCTGTATTTTTCAGACACAGGTCGGTGACCATCAGCAGACATAGGAAACTCAACAGGAAGATGAACAACATTAGTGTACCATTGTTTTGAATGGATTTTTGCAACTTGTCCATAAGCGTTCATATATTTTTTATAAAAGTTTCTTCCAGGAAATCCTAGTATTGCCTTGGCAGTTCTATGAAGTAAGTTTGAACCTGGATTTATCCCCACCTTCATTCGTACCGTACCATATACCCATTCATTTAGCACAGAACCATCTGAAATGAAACTTGTATTTTCTTTATAAAGAATTGCTTCTTCTCTTATCCTTTCTTCAAATCTTTTTAAACCAAGAGCCATCAATTCTGTTGCGCTCATATCTTGGAAACGCCTGCCGGGATATAAATCTGTTAAAATTTCTCTAGCTGAAAGTGCATTTATTAAAGGAATACCAGTTGCAATAGATAAAGCAGTTGCTGTCGTTGTTTTACCTGTGGAGTAAGTCCCAGAAATAACAAGTCTAATTTCTTTATTTAACATCACTCAAGACCTCCACCTCAGACTCAGGTAATTGATGTGCAATCTTACCTGAAATCTTGATTCTGCTTTGTGTATCTGTCCCAGACATTTCAAAGATTTTCCAACGTTTTCCTTTCATGTCAAGTAGTTTATTTTTAGTAATTTTTGCTAAAAGCCCTAATTCACCATTTGGAATTGGTTCTGAAATTTCAGCTGAAACATTTTTCATCCATAAAGTTTCACTGCATTCTCTATCAATATCATCTGCATGATAAGCTAACATCTCTGCCATTTGAGAAAAAATAATTAATAATTCAAGTAATGAGTAACTCTTTGAAAAGTTTGAGGATATCCCTTTGTATTCATAATTTTTATTAATAACCTTATTTGCTTTACAAAAAATAGAACATCTATCCGCAGTATCCAGAGTTTCTAAAAAGCTAATATCATAGATCTTATGGTGAATATCCTTTAGATGATTTGGTAGGTATTCTTTTTTATCAATTTTTTCTTTTTCAATTGTTTTTGAAAAAACTGTAAAACGTTGAAATTCAAGCTTGATTTTCATATCTAACACAGAAATATCAAACTCTGCCTTATTTTTATTTAAATCTTTCTTACGTAGGGCTACAGGGACCTGATTTAAATTCTCAATTGGTTTCATCCCAGACTTAATCATAAACTTAGATAAAAAGAAATTTTCTGGTGACTCTTTTTCTTCTTCTAAATATTTTTCAGCCAATAAGCTTGCTAAAATCACACCATCTAGTGTGCTTAAATGCGGTTGAATGATTTTGTCAGACTTATTTGACCATAAACCAGATTGACTAATCGCCCCATAAAACTGATGAACATTTTCTTTAAAAATAATGCTATAATCCGTTCTTTTATGTCCATCACCAAAATAGCGCATTCTATGATCTCCAAGAAGCGTATCGACATCTATCATTACAACATTTCCTCTCAATGACCTATGTTTTGAATAATAATAGGATAAACTGACATAAAAGAAAAGACATCCGTAATCTACGAATATCTTATTGCCATTTATGGACTAATTATATTATTTTTAGCCTAAGGGCTTCCCTTACTGCTCCAACACGGCCATTAACATTCAACTTTGAACAAATACTAGAAACATGACTATCTACTGTCCTTCTGCTGATATACAATTCTTTCGATATTTTTTCATTTGTATACTCTTTTGTTATCAACTTTAGGATTTTAATTTCTGTATCAGTCAGAATTTTCGTTTTTTCTTTCTCCATAAGGTAATCCGGAATGACTTGATTACCATTAAAAACATTATGTACTGTACTAATTAAATCATCATATGAACTTTCCTTTGGAAGAAAAGCTTTTATCCCCAGTTCCATAGCTCTTTTGTGTAATAATGATTCATAGAAACCAGATACTAAAATAATTTTGGGAGGTTCTACATGTAGCTTTTTAATTTCAGTAATTAGATCAAATCCATGTATCCCCTTTAACATTAAGTCCATGATGATAATATCAACTGATTTATACTTCAAGCAAAGCAATAAATCTTGATACTCGGAAAAAGCTCCGACAATTTCAAGATCTTTTTCCCGTTTTAATCGTTCATACAAACCTTGTAGAACTAACTCATGGTCATCAATAATTGCAACTTTAATCATGATTATTCCTTCCTTTCACTGATTAGGCAGAAACATTTTAATGGTAGTAGGATTTTTAGTTATCGTTAACTCACCTCCAAGTAAAAACAACTTTTCAGAAATCACATTTAAACCAAAATGAGACGAGCTAGTTTCATTGGTTATTTCAAAATATCCATCATCAATAATTTCAATTATTATCATCTTTTCAAAGCTATATATTTTAAGTTTTATATTTTTGGCATTACCATGAATAATACTATTGTTAATAACTTCTCGAATTGACCTTAAAATAAAATTAGCCACCTTATTTTCAAAATCAAATCTATCAACGTTAATATCCACCGTTATAATGACGGATTCTTTTTTTTGAAATTTATCTACGATATCGTGGATAGCATTTTTTAAACCTAGTTCCTTTATCATCAATGGATAAATATTGGAACAAAGCTCTCGTAACTCAAATATAACATCATCTAGTACCTCCTGAACCTTATTTTGAGGTATAAACTCTAAATCATCAATTTGTCTTTTATAGTAAATAACATCTTGTATAATAGTATCGTGTAAGTAAATAGAAATTTCTTCTCTCTCAGTTTCGACTGCTGAGAAAATTGAATGATTATCTAATAGCTGATACTCTTTCTTTGAATTTAGAATCAGTAAATCTTTTAAAATAGGTAGGGAACTAAAAATCAATAAAAAAGTATAAATCATTACAAGCCAAATAGACAAAAATTGGACCAAAAAATACAGACAAAAGACATCAACTGTAATAATTAAGGAAATCAAAACGTAGACCACAAAATTTGGTAAATTGATTCTAATATTTGTGAGTCTATTGGTAATCAAATCATTAATCATTGTCATTATTGGGAAAATCAGAAACGGTATTGTATAAATCACTGACACCTCTTGATAGAGAGGAAAAATATAACCAATAAAAACTGGGAACCAGCCGATCAAAACCGAAAAAACAGTATTCAATTTTGCAAGCGTTTTGCCTTTTATACTGCTATAAAAAGCAAGAATTAGCAGGAAGATCAAAAATACCAAATTGATATAAAAAATATACCTTGATAAATACTTCGTTAGATATAAGGGCACGTCAAAAAAATAAGAGTAGATAAATAATACAGTTGTCATAAAAGAATAGCCCATTATTATTTTTGACATTATGGAAAGTTTGGTTACTCCTTCCTTTAGGCTGGCTGCTCTCCAGAACATATCAATAAATAGAGGAAAAATTGTGACATAAAAAATAAGAATGGAACGTGCAATAACATCTCCCATACTAGAAGGAATAATTGAAACTAAAAATAACGATGTTAAAAATAAAAAAATAGAATATCTTTGGCTAGTTTTACTGATTTCGTGCTTCTTAAAATACATAGCTGATAAAAATAGGAGAATAAGAGATAAGATACTAAAAATAAAGAAGTTACTTCTCGTCCCGCTATCTTTAAATAATACATTTATTTTTTTATGTTGATGCAATACAGTAATTGAAGTAGCCTGCTCAACAATTAGCATTTTATTTAATAAAAAATTTTTTCTGCTGTCCTGATGATCTATCTCTAAAATTTCATCTCCAACCGATAAATTTGAAAGGGAAGCTTCTCCCCCATTATGTATATTTCTAATAACCCATGTCCCATCTTTATAGTCTGAACTAATACCGACATAAGAATATCGAAATGTAAAGGATGCAAAATAAACGTATATAAGAATAAATAATACAACAAAGAACTTTAAAAAGATATTTTTGGATTTATTATTTGACTTCATCATAACTATTTCTTCAACCCCATACTAATATTATAAAATTGTATTTTCCAATCGAATAACATCAAGTCTTTCGTCCGATTGTTTTTTATACAGCGAGATAAGATGGTCTGTTTTCTTCTGAATATCTTTTTCATATTTAAGGTTGATGAGGTCTATTTTATCCTCATCAGACATGGTATTGCTGCTTTCCAATTCCAAGGCTTGATTGAGTTGCTCTTTCATATAAGTCTTTTGCTCGACTTCTCGTTGGAATTGCGCATACTCAAAAAAACTTTGTAATAATAGTTCTTCTTCTGCTGTACGGGCATAATGCCAATCATTGGCTAAACGTTCCAAATGCTCCGCCCACCTTAAATCCCCTTTCTTTTCGCCAAGCTCACTATAGGGAAAAAGGTCATCTACATCTATTTTTAAGGCTTTCGCAATATCTTTTAGGCGCTCCCAACTTGGTTCGGTAGTGCCTTTTTCGTAGTTAATAATGGTTTGTTTGGTCACCCCAAGAATTTTTCCTAATTCTTTTTGGGTCATTCCCGTTTTTAGGCGAGCTGACTTAATATCCAATTTCCCAGCTCGTAGAATAGTCGCATAATTATATAAAGGAGCCATTGTTATCACACTTTCTAGGTAAAATCACTATTTTACCTCTCGATTTTACAATATTTTACCTAGAAAGTAAATGAAAGGAGATAAAACGGCACACTTTGACGCTTACTCCCAAACACTTGACAAAGTTCCAGTTTAAATTTAGTCTCTACCCTTAAAAAGGGGAAACGGTTAATAGATTATACCTTTCAAAAAGATAGGATATGAACGGGAAAACGTTTCTGTAGTAAAGCGGTTCTTTTTATAGCTGATGATATCCTCCAACGAATTGCAGATACAAAAGAAAAACTTACGCACCGACTAGAGCATCCCCGCTATCTGTCAACCAAAAAGTAAACAATTTAACACAAGAGGAGTGGTTAAATAAACAGATAAACTAAAAAAGAAAAATTATTTGAGAAGGATGTTGAATCGAATAATAAAAAGATTGAAAAAAATTGCCCGAAATGGACTTTTCTTCAATCTTTTTATTATTTTACAATTTTCGATATTTTGTTTAATTCTTCAACAAAATATTGCCCGATTTTTTGAAAAGAACTACTATTAATTTTCGATTCTTTTTGCTTACCCAGATAAAGGTTAAAATTTAGCTGAAAAGAACTATCTAATTCAACTAAATTTATATCTTTAAAGTTTCCTAAATCTACCAATATCCCTATTGAATTTTTTCTTTCAATTAAGTTTTTAAAGCTACCTATATCACTAACTTCTGCTAAAATATTTGGAACAAACTTGGAACCATTGACATATTTCCAAAAAACTTCATTGTGTACAAAACGTTCATTAAATATGACAAAATCTTCATTACTACAGTTTATCAAGCTAATGGTATGTGAGTTAGAAAATTCACGCTTTTTTGATACTGCTAATTTAAATGGTAAGGAGGTTAGTTTCATTAAATCAAGGTGATCACTATAAAGCTCTTTACATGATGCAACTAGTGCAATATCCAATTCATTAGATGATATTTTACTAGTTATCTCTTTTGAGCCGTCTTCAATTAAACTCACTTCATTTCGAAGAATATTTTCAATATTTGTAAGATGATCTGTAAGAGCATAGAAACGTGATAAGTTTGATGATATACCAAATTTAATTCGCTTACTCTTTAAAGATTTTAAAGCGGCTTTCCCCATATCTAATTGTTGTATTGCATTTTCTGAATAGTTTCTAAAAATTTCCCCCTCTGATGTTAAAGAGATTTCTGAATGTGATTGATCCCTAATAATAAGTCGGGTATTTAGATTTTCTTCAAGCGATTTGATAGCATAACTAATAGTTGGTTGACTAACATTGAACTTATTTGCCACTTTTGAGTATGTTTTTAAAGTACATAAAGCATTAAAGTATTCCAATTGACGAAGTTTCATTTTATCACCTCATATAGAGAATTTTTATAAGGAATGTTGTGTTTGACTATATTACATTCTTTCCCCTATAATGTCAACCATAAAGTAACTTTCACAAATCAATAATACGGTGGTTCGCTATTTTGATTCAATCAAATTGATCAAGTATTTTTTCAAAAATTTCAATAAGAGATACTTGTTTCTCTTTGGGAAGTTGCTTTATTTTCATTTTTAAGCGTCTAAGAGTGATATCAGATAATGGTTCAGGTACTTCTTCTGAGTTATTAAAATTAAAAAATTCCTCTGTTGTTAAATCTAGCGCAGTAATAACTTTACTAAGAGTTTGAATACTTATATTAATATTTCGATTTTCAATTTGATTAATGTATTTCAAACCTAAGCCAGCTTTTTCTGATAGTTCTTCCTGAGTAAGTTGTTTCTTTTTTCTATAGTATTTAACTTTTCTAGCAATATATTGCTGTAAATAATTATCTTTTACCATAACTATAGGATACAAGTTTCACGAGGAAGTTTTAACCCCTTATGAGATACTTTGTATTATATAAAGCACCAAAATGTGTTACAATATACCCAGTATAGTAACACTAGCACTATACGTATAGGATATTTTATTCTATAAATAATAAAGGAGTATAGCCTATGGAAAATGTTGTTGTCTCAATTTTTCGTATTGAAAGTGAAGCCTTTCAAGCCTTTTCAGAATTGAAACAATTTGGTCAAACGGAAAATACGAAATTAGGTCAGGTTTCGATTGTGAAAGCTGAAAATGGCGTCATTAACACCAAAGATAGCTTCGATTTGATGAATTCATTAGGGAATGATTATTTTAAAGGTGGGTTAATTGGTAGTTTAATTGGAATTTTAGGTGGACCATTGGGTATTCTCTTTGGTTTTGCTGCTGGCGGAGCAATTGGTGCTTCTGTTGGTTCAGACAAAGAATTGGCCAATTCGGCGTTAATTACAACCGTTAGTGAAAATTTGACTAATGGTGAAGTGGCTATTATTGCACTTGTACAAGAAAGTGATGAATCTGTCTTGAATGCTATTTTTGAAAAGTATCAGGTTCACATTGCTAGGTGGGATGTCGCTACTGTTGCAACAGAAATAGAATCAGCCCTCGAAATTCAACAAGATCTGACGCATCAAACTAAAGCCCGCTTAATTGCAAATAAAAAAGAGGCTCGCCATGAAAAATTTGATAAGTTAAAAGCTGATATCAAAGAAAAATTTTCAAAATTGAGATAATCTTTTAGCTTAGTTCCATTTGCAAATTATATGTTATAAAATGATAAAGGAGAATTCATATGACTAATACAAATATCCCACAACCAACTCGTGAAAAAGATAATAAAGGTTGGCTAGACTTTGGACCTCGTAACATTGAACGTGATCGTGAAAATCCTGATATTCTTGTTCCGCCTACTACAGACCATGGAACCTTATCAAATATGCGCTTTAGCTATTCTGATGCGCACAACCGTATGGAAGAAGGAGGTTGGGCTCGTGAAGTAACAATCCGTGAATTACCAATCTCAGATGAACTAGCTGGTGTCAACATGGCTTTGGCACCAGGAGCTTACCGAGAGATGCACTGGCATAAAGAAGCTGAGTGGGGACTAATGCTTTATGGTAACGCACGAGTAACAGGTATTGATGAACATGGTCAAACTTTCATTGATGATGTCCAAGCAGGTGATTTGTGGAATTTTGAATCAGGAGTAGCTCATTCTATTCAAGCATTAGATGAAGGTTGTGAATTTTTACTTGTCTTTAATGATGCTAACTTCTCAGAAAATCAAACACTTCTCCTCAGCGATTGGTTAGCACATACGCCAGAAGAAGTCATTCAAGCAAACTTCAAGCAAAATGAAAAAACTCTCAAAAATCTTCCTAAGAAAGAAAAATACATCTTTAATGGAACACTCCCTCAATCCATTGAAGAAGAAAAACGTCCTAACTCAAAAGGTGAAACGATTCACCCGCTGACTTTTCACTTGGACGACATTGATCCTATTGAAACGGAAGCTGGTCGTGTTTGGATTATTGACCAGTCAGTCTTCCCAGCTGCTAAAAGCATTGCAGGGGCAATCGTTGAAGTGGAACCAGGAGGCATGCGTGAACTTCACTGGCACCCTAAGTCGTCAGAGTGGCAATACTATATTTCTGGTCAAGCAAGAATGGGAGTTTTCAATTCTAATGGTCTAGCTCGAACATTTGACTTTAAAGCTGGAGATGTTGGATACGTCCCAAATGTCGCTGGACACTATGTGCAAAATACAGGAACGGAGAAATTGGTTTTTGTGGAGGTCTTCCCTAATCCTGATTATTCAGATATTTCCCTTAATAAATGGCTGGCATCAGTACCTACAAAGACAGTTGCGGAACATTTGAATCTATCAGAAGATGTTGTAAAACGTTTTCCACAAGAAGCCCAACCTGTTGTCTGGTTTGACCCTGAAAAGATTCAGTTCGATAAATCTGAAAAAAAGCCCTTCTAATGACTAATTCTGACAAGAAAATGAAAAACTTTGATTTTTTAGTCATTGGTGGAGGTATTACGGGATTAACCGTTTCAAGTAATTTAGCTACTGAAGGGAAGAAGGTTGCCCTAATCGAATCTAGGGATTGGGGTGGAACAAGTATTAACCGTGGTGCAACAGCCAAAAAAGCAATTTTAGCTTTAAGTGAGTTACACCATAAAATTGAAGCTTTTCAAGGTAAAGGCTTTGATAGTGTTCCTGATATTAACTGGGAAGATATGATTAGCCACCGTGATTGGCTAGTTGAAGATCAGCGGGCTAGAGCAAAGGAGCGAGCTATTTCTTCTGGCGTTTATACCTTTGAAGGACAAGCAAGATTTCTAGATGATCACCATATCATCGTTGACGGGCAGGTTCTTTCAGCCGATACGATTGTAATCGCAACAGGGTCTAGACCTCGAGAGTTAACGTTTGAAGGGGCTCACTTTGTAGATGATAGTGGTAACTTGTTACGACAACATCGAAAACCTAAAAAGATTGCTATTATTGGTGCTGGTGTTATTGCTCTCTCACTCATTTCAAGTTTTACTGAGGCCGGTGTCAAGGTTCATGTCATTCAGCATAACGATAGTATTCTAAGAGGTTTTGATAAAGAACTCGTTGATAGCTTAGTTTCACGGTTACAAGCAAAAGGGGCTGAGTTTCATTTAAATGCTTCACCAATTAAGGTTAGCCAAGAGGAGACTGGTTACTCAATATTATTATCAAATGGTGAATCGCTAACCGTTAATAGTATTTATGATGCAGCCGGACGTGCTCCTTATATTCAGCAATTAGATTTAGAGAAGGCAGGCATTCGTTATAATTCCAAAGGTATTGAAGTCAATGATTACTTGCAAACTTCTAAAGAATGGATCTATGCTTTAGGAGATTGCTGTGATGCCCCTGTTCCTAAATTAACTAGTTATGGAGATTATCAGGCAAAATACCTAGCTAACTTACTATTAGGCCAGCAAAATGATCAGATTTCCTACCCCAAAGCGCCTGCCATAACTGTTTTTAGTATTCCTAAGGTAGGTCAAGTTGGTATACCTGTTAATCAGGCAAAAGCTGAGCCTGAACATTATAAGGTTAAAGATATTGATATGAGTCATTGGCAAAATTATAGACGTGTTAGAGATGATTTAGCGCAATTAAAACTTGTCATTGATACCTCAAATCAAAAAGTTGTTGGCGCAGAAATATTAAGTGATAGCGCAGATATTTTGGTAAATTATTTAGCCTTGCTCATTAATTTGGGAGCTAGTATGCAAGATGTCCAAAACATCATCTTTGCCTACCCTTCAATAGCGACTGATTTATATGGCATTTGGACTTAACAATAAAAGAGGAACTCACTTTTTATGGTGGCTTCCTATTTTTAGAAAGGAATTCAATGGAAACATCTGAAATCACGACACTCAACCAACGGACGATTATAGCTATGTTCCTGACTTTTACGGGAGGCTTTATTGATAGTTATGCCTATAGTAATTTTGACCACACCTTGCCACTGACCCAGTCCGGAAATATGGTTTTACTGACAAGTGATTTCATTTCGAAAGATTGGTCTGGAGTTTCTATTAAGTTGTCAACACTCTTTGGTTTTGTCTTAGGAATTATAATTTCAAGATATCTTGCAAAAAAGGTTCATATCATCTTCTTGGAATTTTACTTACTCGTGGTGCTAGTTAATTTCAAAATATCTCAAATTATAAGCCAGTATGATTTGTTCGATTCTCAATTG
>NZ_JBHSAC010000049.1:0-18248 GCF_042649885.1 Streptococcus dentapri
TCCATTTTTCATCTTAAAGATAAGAGACACCAAAAAAGACAAACCTCCAAAAAGAAGTTTGTCTTCGGTCTGAAAGGACTTGGATAAGTCCTTTTTATCGCTTATTTTAATTTTTCAAAGCGCAGATGCACAGCGATTTGATCGCCATAGCCGTTGCGCTCCAAATCTCTTTGGAGACGGTAGGAAATGTAGTGCTCTGCAATGTTGATATAGCCAGCATCCATAAGGCGATTTTCAACCTGTGATTGAACCATACTGATTGTTGGACGATCGGCATGTGCTTCTTCCAAATCAATGACAACCTTTTTGGTGACTTCTGCCAATTCTTCACGAAGTTTATCATCAATAACATAAACAGTCTGAGCTGCTTTCAAAATAGCTTGATAGATTTTGTCAGGATCAAACTCAACAACCTGACCGCTGCGTTTGGTAATTTGCATTAAATCGCCTCTTTTCCTTTTGTTTTATTTACATTATGCTGATGTTTTAATTATTTGTCAAGTATGAAAATTGAAGGGATTAGTAATCAGGACGTACAACTCCTGTTACTGTTTGTCGGGTCGCCTCAATATCTTCTTCCAGAACAACCTTGATAATACGTTTGGCTTCTTCTGGTGTGCAAGTGACTAGTGGCAATCGCAAAGGCCCTACATCGAACCCAAGATGATTGAGCACAGCTTTGACAGGAGCTGGGCTCGGAACTGAGAAGAGCGCATTAACCTTTGGAATAAATTTACGCTGGATACTTGCTGCTGCCTTGAGATCATTGTTTTCAATTGCCTCAAGCATTTCAAACATCTCATTACCATTTGAATGGGAAGCAACAGAAATGACGCCATCAGCGCCTAGATTCATGGCGTGAAAAGCATCTCCATCTTCGCCAGTGTACACCAAAAAATCATCTGGCTTATGTTCAATGAGATAAGCCAGATTATCCAAACTAGTACATTCTTTAACACCAATGATGTTTGGATGTTCTGCCAAACGCAAGAGAGTGTCCGGCGCCATTTCTACAACGACACGACCTGGAATATTGTAGATGATAATAGGCAAGTCACTGGCGTCTGCAATAGCCTTGAAGTGCTGATACATACCTTCTTGAGAGGGTTTGTTGTAATAGGGAACGATTGCTAATCCTGCCGCAAAGCCTCCAAAACTAGCAACTTCTTTGGCGAATTCAATCGAATCACGCGTATCATTAGTACCAACACCAGCAATCAGAGGGACACGACCATTAACGATTTTTTGAACAGCTGCAAAAAGCTCTAGTTCTTCATCATGGGTAAGGGTGGGACTTTCAGCAGTTGTTCCCGCAAGCAGAATTCCTTCTGTATGATGAGCCAAGAGATGTTCAACCAGACCAGGAAGGGCTTCAAAATTGATAGAACCATCCTCACGAAAAGGAGTAATCATAGCTGTGATAAGTTTGGCGTGTTGTAATTGTTCAATAGACATAAAAATCTCCTTCTAGATTCCGCTAACCTATAACCTATTCTAAGACTTCTTATTTCAATTCAAACTTGAGCTCTTGACTTGGACGAACCAGACCTCGTTCATGTAAAGCTTCAGCAATTTGGACAGAGTTCCAAGCTGCACCTTTAAGAAGGTTATCTGAAACTACCCACATGTGGATTCCTTTTTCAGCATCAAGATCCTTGCGGATACGCCCCACAAAAGTATCACGGCTGCCAACAGCATTGATAGCCTGTGGATAGACTTGGTTAGTTACATCATCTTCAAGAATAGCACCAGGGAAGGTCGCAATCGCTGCTTTAACTTCTTCGATTGGAGCTACTTTTTTAGTTTCGATGTAAACAGCTTCTGAGTGCGCCATCAAAACAGGTATACGGACACAGGTCGCTGATACAGCGATTGAAGCATCTTCCATGATTTTCTTGGTTTCATTGGTCATCTTCATTTCTTCATAAGTGTAATCATTGTCTGTAAAGACATCAATCTGCGCTAAGGCATTGAAGGCAATTGGGTAATGTTTTTTGTCGCTACCAGAAGGCAATATATCAGCATGTAAGTCCTTAGGATTAACACCATCATTTAAGACTTCGCGCAATTCACGCTCTGTTTCATTAATAGCGGACTGCCCAGCACCAGATACAGCTTGATAGGTAGAAACAATAATGCGCTCCAAGCCCCATTTGTGACGAACTGGTTCAAGAGCAACCATCATTTGGATAGTTGAGCAGTTTGGGCAGGCAATAATACCATTGTGAAAATCCAGCGCATGGGCGTTGACCTCAGGTACAACCAAGGGAACATCAGGATTTTGACGGAAATATGAAGTGTTGTCTACCACAACTGCACCCGCTTTTACAGCATAAGGAGCAAACTTGGCAGAAACAGAACCACCTGCTGAGAACAAGGCAATATCAACACCTTCAAAAGAATTTTCCGTTGTCAACTCAACTGTAATGTCCTGACCTTTGTATTGCAAAACCTTACCAGCTGAACGGCTGGATGATAAAAGACAAACTTTATCGATTGGAAGATTTGACTCCTCAAGCATTTTAATCATGCGCGTTCCAACGGCACCAGTGGCACCGACAACAGCTACTGTATATCCCATAGTTTAGACCTTTCTGGATGAACAACGTTCATAATTTTCTAAAAATTTATAGTATCATTATACACTTTTTTAATAGGAAAGAAAAGAGACAAAGCAAGCTAGAAAAAGAAAAATCCTCTACTTTTTTGGTAGAGGATTAAGGGCACTTTTTAAGGTGAGATAGAAAGGTTCACACAAACTATCAAGGTCCGCTCCTGCGTTAATGACCTCCCTTGCGCAATATGGTTCGAAAACCAAATCGACTCATCGCATAGATATATTGTATCATAGCTTACTGACTAGAGCAAGGGAGCAATGGTTTTGACAATAGTACCAACAGCTTTAGCAGATAGAGACAATTCCTTGAGCGATTGCTTTGTTACTTGCTGACACTGGTCTAGGGTCCGTTGAAAATCACGTTCAATTTTAGCAATTTCTGATGAGTGATAGAGATAAGCTGCACATTCAAAATGATGATAGAGGCTACGATAGTCCAAGTTGATAGTTCCAACTGTCGCCTTAGTATCATCGGCAACAAAAACCTTAGCATGGACAAAACCAGGAGTATATTCAAAAATCTGTACACCTGATTCTATCAGTGGTTTGTAGTAGGTTTTTGCTAAATAATAAGGCACAACCTTATCAGGAATACCTGGCATAATAAGCTTGACATCTACCCCCCGTTCAGCCGCAAATTGAAGGGCATGGGCCATTTCGCTATCCAGAATCAGATAGGGACTCATGATGTGAACATAATCACGCGCCTGATTGAGAATATCAATATAGACATTTTCACCAACCTTATCATCATCTAAGGGAGAATCAGCGTAGGGCAAAATGAAGCCATCTGTCGTCAATTTCTCTTCATGATTCCCCAGATATTTTTTGACCTCTGTTGTGTCCTCGATAGCTCCCCACATTTGTAAAAATAAAATGGTAAAGGTATCAACAGCTTGGCCTTTAATCATGATTCCTGTATCTTTCCAGTGACCAAAGCGCTCAATTTCATTGATGTATTCATCTGCTAGATTGATACCTCCGGTAAAGGCAACTTCACCATCGATAACCACAATTTTTCTATGGTCACGATAATTGTAGTAAGTGGATAAGAAAGGTGACAAGGGCGCGAAGGCTTTGGCTTCAATGCCTAATTTTTTCAGCCGTTTACTATAATCAAAGCTCAGGGTCGTCATCTCAATCATACCATCGTACATGACGCGCACTTCTACTCCCTCAGCTACTTTTTGCTCAAGAATTGAGAGAATTTCCCCCCACATGATTCCTTCATCAATGATAAAGTATTCTAGGAAAATGTACTGTTTAGCTTGCCGAAGTTGTTTTTTTAGCTCTGCAAATTTTTCTTCACCAGACGGAAAGTAGGTCGCCTGACTGTTCTTATAAACAGGAAAGTGATTATCGCCAAAGCTAAGATAATTAGCTAAGTTATAGGCTGTGCTATGGGAGGTTTTCAATTCCGTCAAAACATTTGAATTTTGATGCAGATAGGGAATTGTCTTGGTAATATTATCCTTGATCTGCCGCTTCATACCATTATATCCCCAATCAATTTTCGTATACAGTAAAAATAAGCCTCCTAGAATGGGGAAAGGGATTACAAATAACATCCAAGTGAGCTTAGCCGTGCTATCCATTCGACTATTAAAAAGATAGAGTACTGAAATACTAGCAATAATCCCGCCAAATATTTGAATGTGTAGACGGTAATTGACAAACCAAATATAGGTGGCTGCAATGACATACAATTGTAGAACAAGCAGTAAAATAATAACCGTGGTACGGCTGAAAATCCCTCGCAAGAGGCTTCTGCGACCTCTATCTAACAAACGCACCATCTTGTTTGAATCGTCTATGATAATGCCTCCTTCAACGTTTAATTCTTCTAGATTATATCATAAAATATAATAAAAAAAAGAGGTTAGCAAAAAATCTCAGCTCTTCTTTAGTAGTTTCATATTTGAAATTTTCTTTAGGAATTAAAGCCGTTATCCAAATTTTCAGCCATAGTTGGATGGGTGAAAATTGTTATTGGAAATAAGTATAAAGAATTTGATCGTCCATAACAATTGAATTTATGGGACTTTGCACCGAAAGTATTGCACCAAGAATCCATTTGCTATCTGCATCAACAATAGCCCTGAAGAGTCCAGGCAAATTGCCATTGATATCTCCGACCGCAAAGACATTAGGAACACTAGTCTGACGGGAATTATCCATTTCAACCGCTCCGTGATTGGTAAGCTTAATATCAGTATTTTTGAGACCTAGGTCTTCGGTATTGACTATGGACTTTACAACCAGTCACATACTTAACAGCGTCATTTTTGTTACTCATCTTGGAAATATTGAAGACTAATTCAAAATCACCTCCCTGCTCTTCCATGTATTGTTGCACAAGACTTGAGATTTCTTACTTTTCACGTAAAAAGTTACCTTCTAAAGGATCAAATCCCCTAACAGCTGTTTCCAATATAGCAGAGAACCTAGCAAATTCAGACCGAATTATCTTGACAAAACAAGTCTAGCAAGTTTTCGCAGGCGCCCATCAATCTGCTAGGATTTTTTAAAACGCTGAGTTAAGCTTTGGTAATGCTTATATAAAATTGTGGTCTCAAGACTTCTGAGGGATTTCTTCCAAGGCTTATCTGTCCCACAAAAATGAACAAAGACTGTATTCCTAACCAGCCAGTCCATATCCCACTCCCCGTGACTACGGCTGAAATAAATTTTAGGATAACGCGCATCGTAATTATAAATTTCATCAGGAATAGGTAGAACAAGTTCACCATATAGACCATTTAAAATATCTTGATCTGGCAGCAATAAACGTCCTTTATTATTTTTAATGAATTGAAGAATGTCCGAGCGCTCGATCACCTGGCGAGCTTCCTCCAGATTAATCAATAAGACACCGGTATTAAAATAGCCTTCAATTTCATGATTATTCAAACGAAATTTATTAAAAAGCTCCACAATACTACCATCCCTAACATGGCTAGCAGCCGCATAAAGTTTCCCTGTCAGATCAAGACTGTAAAGTAGAGAAACATCATTTAAACAGAGGATATCAGCATCAAGGTATAAGATTCTGTCTAAACTATGAGGTAGAAATTCCTGAGCCAATAATCGAAAATAAATAGCATCTGGATAGCGCTTGGTCGCAGGTGCATCAGAAAAGATAGTTTCATCGACTATTATTGGATAATAAGATGCACCTAATCGCTGACAAAAGCGTGCTAGGTCTTCAGCTTTTTCCAGCGATTTTTTCTGAAAAACATAGACATTTAACTGCTGATAATCCGAATTATGCCAAATCGAAAAAAGCGTTACCTCAAGTTGTTCAAGATAATTATCATCAATCGAAAACAAAAGATTTAATGAATCTGTCATTTTTCCTTTTCCTTTTACTAGCAAATTATTCTCTCCCCTTATTTAAAAATAGGAGCTAGTCCATTATCAAAATAAAAAAAGAAAGACTCCCCGTCCTCCTTCTTTGTCAATTTAGCCTACTTTTACAATGTTTATTGCTTGTGGGCCACGTTGACCTTGTTCCACATCAAATGTTACTTTTTGATTTTCATCCAATGTCTTGTATCCGTCAGCTTGAATAGCTGAGAAATGGGCAAAAACATCTTCGCCAGTTTCGCTTGTGATAAAGCCAAAACCTTTTTCAGCGTTAAACCATTTTACTCTACCTTGTGCCATGTGTCTACTTCCTTTCCTCTTACTTGTAAAAAACTAAGAGGTAAAGGTGAATACACCATCTCTCGAAACTTAATACCCATCTAGTGTAACTTTTTCAAAGACCTTAGTCAAGCATTAACTGATATTAGTCTTAAAAGACAACGAGTTTTACTTAGAACAAGCCAATAGCTGTGCCATCTTCACTAACATCCATATTCAGTGCGGCTGGTGCTTTTGGCAATCCCGGCATAGTCATAACATTGCCGGTCAGCGCAACGATAAAACCTGCACCAGTTTTAGGAACTAGCTCACGAATAGTGATTTCAAAATCATCCGGTGCCCCTAAGAGGTTAGGATTATCGGAGAAACTGTACTGAGTTTTAGCCATACAGATAGGGAGTTTATCCCAGCCGTTTTCTTTAAACTGTTTGATTTGATTTTTAGCTTGGGCAGAAAAAACTACCGAGCGTCCGCCATAGATATTTTTAACAATCGTTTCGATTTTTTCTTCTATGCTAGCATCATTATCATATAAGGTCTTATAGTTACTGGTTTCAGCCTCAACAACATTAACCAAGGAACGAGCCAAATCAAGACCTCCTTCAGCCCCCTTGGCCCATACACTTGCCAATTCAGCTGGAACATCAATTCCAGCGCACAACTCTTTAAGTGCCTCAATTTCTGCTGGGGTATCTGAAATAAATTCATTAATAGCAACAACAGCTGGGAGACCAAATTTACGAATATTTTCAACATGACGTTGGAGGTTGGCAAAGCCATCTTTCACCGCTTTAACATTCTCCTCAGAAAGATTGTCCTTAGCGATACCACCATGCATTTTAAGGGCACGAATGGTCGCTACAATCACAACGGCATCAGGAGACTTAAGAAGGTTAGGCGTCTTTATGTTAAGAAACTTCTCAGCACCCAGATCTGCTCCAAACCCTGCCTCGGTCACGGTATAATCAGCTAAGCGCAAGGCTGTTGATGTTGCGAGTACAGAATTACAGCCATGAGCAATATTGGCAAAGGGACCACCATGTACCAGAGTAGGTGTACCATAGATGGTCTGAACAAGATTAGGCTTAATAGCATCTTTGAGAATTAAAGTTAGTGCCCCTTCTACCTTAAGATCACGAACATAGACTGGTGTGCGATCAAAACGATAGCCAATGATAATATTAGCCAGACGCTCCTTGAGATCATGAATATCAGTCGCTAAGCAGAGTATTGCCATGATTTCAGAAGCTACGGTAATATCAAAGCCATCTTCACGTGGGATACCATTGATAGGGCTTCCTAAACCAATTGTAACATGGCGCAAGGCACGATCATTGAGGTCAACTACACGTTTCCAAATAATACGGCGCTGGTCAATGCCAAGCTCATTTCCTTGATGAAGATGATTGTCAATCAAGGCAGACAAGGCATTATTAGCCGTAGTGATGGCATGCATGTCCCCTGTAAAATGCAAATTGATATCTTCCATTGGCAATACCTGTGCATAGCCACCACCAGCAGCACCACCCTTGATTCCCATGACAGGTCCAAGCGAAGGTTCACGCAGAGCAATCATTGTCTTTTTACCCAGTTGATTAAGGGCATCGGCCAGACCGATAGTCACGGTCGACTTACCTTCACCAGCCGGTGTTGGATTGATTGCTGTGACCAAAATCAATTTACCAGGCTTTTGGTCTTTAAGACTGTTGATTTTATCGAAAGACAATTTAGCCTTGTATTTCCCATATAATTCTAAATCATCAAACTCAATTCCAACCTTATCAACGATATCTGTGATTGGTTTTAATGCTACACTTTGAGCGATTTCAATATCTGATTTCATGGAAGCCCCTTTAAAAATAATATTTTACTGTCTTTCATTATAACAAAGCCCGATAAAAAGCGCATTATTTTTTTAAATTGAAAAAGAAATGTTCGGGAATTACTTTTCACAAAAAAAAGGAAGTTGTGAAATAAGGAGACTGAAACTCTTCAAAGCAAGATAAATCAATTAACTCTGCAAATGTAGAGAGCGCATCTGTAATGTCTTCGAAAAATTGCTAACCTTTTCTTAAAAGAACTTACAATGACTTTATATCTGTAAAAACATAATCAAGGTTGCAATAAATTTTAAAGTAAGACTTAACTTTTCTGTAAGAAAGCCCTGTTAGTCTTTAGGTTGTGATCAGTGAAGAAAGATCAAAATTTAAAGCTATAGGAGGGTAACTAAATGCCTAAAAAACTAGAAACCAATTTTAAACGTATTGAAACCAAGTATATTGTTCCCAAGAATCAACTAGATGATCTCATTTCAGATTTGAAAAAGTATCTGGTTGAAGATGACTATCCCACTTCTACCATTACTAATATCTATTTTGATAATAAAAATTTTGAGATTATTAAAGATTCAATCAATCACAAGTATCATCAAGAAAAAATTCGTATGCGAACCTATGTTGCAGAACCCAAGCCAAATAGTCTGGGATTCTTAGAAATCAAGAAAAAAGATGATGAAGGAGTCGGTCATAAATTCCGTATTGCCTCCAATCCATTATCCATTACTCAATTTGTCACTCAAGGAATTACTGATGAGCACATCACTGACTCTGATTTGATCGAGGAAATTCACAGCTTACGAGAACGCTACGAGAATCTTGTCCCCCGCATGTTTATCTACTATGATCGCTACTCACTCAAGGAAAAACATACCATCAAAGGCTATTCCTTCACCAATACTAGAGTCACTATTGATAAAAATCTGACCTTCCGTGATGAGAATGTCAGCTTTTTTGAAGGTAAACATGGCGAGCCTCTCTTAGATGATGCCCATGTCATCATGGAAATTAAAGCTCCCGGTCACAAACCTGACTGGCTCCAAGCCATTCTCGACAAATATGGTCTCGAAGAGAAACATTTTTCTAAATACAATACGGCCTACCATAAATCGCAAAAACTGCCGATTAAACATTCTTTATAAAGGGGGAGACTTATGACGTCAACTTTATTTGATTCTGTTTTTTCTAACGATACGGCCACTACCGTCAATGCTGGGATGCTGATGCTGGCAATCCTAGTCAGCCTAGGTCTAGGTGTCTGTTTGTCCTGGGTTTATAAATATCGAACACTCTATACACGTGAATTCATTGTCACCCTAACCTTTCTTCCCAGTCTAATTACCCTAGTCATCTTTCTGGTCAATGGTAATCTGGGAACCAGTGTTGCTGTTGCTGGTACCTTTAGTCTAATTCGTTTCCGCTCAGCCACCAGTGGTTCAAGAGAACTGTTAGCCATCTTTCTATCCATGATTATTGGTCTAGCTTCTGGTATGGGTTTCCTTGTTTTAGCAACCATTTTTACTATTTTACTCTTGCTTCTCTGGTTCGGACTAGAACATACAAAGATTATTATAGACAGTCAAACGCGTCGTCTGCTGACCTTAACTGTTGAAGATCAAGATGACTTAGAAGCTAAACTTGTTGAGGTCTTTAAAAATCTTTGTACAACCTATGATTTAATTTCTATTACCAGCAATAATCAAGGAGCAGAACTCAAGTTAGTTTATGAAGCCGATCTCAAATCTGATGTTGATGATTTTCAAATCAGTCAAGCTTTATTAAAGGCCATCAATAATCTTGATGTGTCAATCACTAAAAAAGCTAAGAAAAGAAAAAATCTCTAATAGATTTCATATAACATAAAGAGAGTGGGACAAAAATTACTTTCAGCGTCTTTATAGTGAGTGTCTAAATCGTTTACAAACATAAGAGAATTTTGTACAATACAGCTATGAAAATTTTGATAACATCCGGTGGAACTTCTGAAGCTATCGATTCAGTCCGTGCCATTACCAATCAGTCTACTGGTTCTCTAGGTAAAATAATGGCAGAAATCTTTTTAAAAGCTGGACACGAGGTAACTCTGGTAACAACCAAGAATGCTGTAAAACCAGCTGAACAGTCTAGACTAACCATTTATCAAATTACTGATGTCGCATCTCTCATTGCTACTTTGAAAACCCTAGTAAAAAGCCATGATGTCCTTATTCACAGCATGGCTGTTTCAGATTACACGCCGGTCTACATGGCCGATTTTGCTGAATTGCAAACAGTAACAGACCCAGCTCAATTATTAGCTAAACGCAATCAGGAAACAAAAATCTCCAGTCAAGCTGAACATCAGGTGCTTTTTCTGACTAAAACGCCCAAGGTAATCAGCCAAATTGTGGAATGGAATCCTAATATTAAACTTATCGGTTTTAAATTATTAGTAGATGTTCCTCATGAAGAATTGATAGAGGTGGCGCGAGAAAGTCTCATCAAAAATAAGGCCGATTATATCTTAGCCAATGATCTTAAAGATATCCAAGCCCATCAACATATCGGTTATCTAGTCTCCAAAACTGAGGAAATTAGGGCCAATACCAAGGAAGATATTGCTCAACTGATTTTAGAAAGGATTACAGATGACTAAACATATCTTGTTAGCCGTTTCTGGCTCTATATCTGCTTATAAGACTGCTGATTTAACCAGCCAGCTTAAAAAGCGCGGTTATGACGTTACCGTTTTGATGACAGAGGCTGCCCAAGCTTTTATTACCCCCTTGACTCTGCAGGTCCTTTCTAAGAATCCGGTTCATACCGATGTTATGGTAGAAAAGATACCTAATCGCATCAATCATATTGATTTGGGTAAGGAAGCTGATCTCTTTATTCTGGCCCCTGCCTCTGCCAATACTATCGCTCAACTAGCCAATGGCCTAGCCAATAATATGGTGACTGCTACTGCCTTGGCTCTACCAAATAAGATCCCTAAATTGCTGGCACCCGCTATGAATACTAAAATGTATGATAATCCGATCACTCAGCGCAATTTGGACCTTCTAAAGGAGGTGGGCTATCAAGAAATTTTACCCAAATCGGCTCTCTTAGCTTGTGGAGATATCGGGCGTGGGGCCCTAGCTGATCTTGACACAATACTTGAAGAAATTGAGGAAGCTCTTGCATGAATCAGAAAAAATCATCAAACCTCACGGCCATAGCCTTGTTTTTCGCGGCTATGCTTGTCATTCACGTTCTCAGCAGCATTGTCTTTAGTATCTGGCCAGTTCCTATCAGGCCAACCCTAACTCATATCCCCGTTATCATCGCTGCAATTGTCTATGGTCCCCGTGTTGGTAGCGTTCTTGGACTGCTCATGGGAATCATTAGTGTTGTGACAAATACAGTTATTATCTTGCCAACCAGTTACCTCTTCTCCCCTTTTGTTGAGAATGGAAATCTAGCCTCGCTCGTTATTGCAATTATCCCCCGTGTTTTGATTGGGATCTTCCCTTACTTTATTTATAAATGGCTTCATTCTAAAACAGGGTTGGCTTTGGCTGGTGCAGTAGGATCTCTAACAAATACCGTCTTTGTTATTACTGGTATTTTCATCTTCTTTTCAAGCGTCTATCGAAATGATATTCAAACCATGTTAGCCGCTGTTATCACTGCCAGCTCTCTAGCAGAGCTTTTGATTTCAATCTTCTTGACTTCTGCCATTGTGCCTACTATTGAAAGACTGAAAAAATAAATGAAAATCATGGGAAGCCATGATTTTTTTTGCTATCTATGATATAATGAAAGCGGTTAAAAAAATTAGGAGGTTCCTATGACATATCACGAAAATTATCAAAAATGGTTGGATGTAACCAACCTGACAGACTATCTACGTCAAGAATTGCTGGCGATGGATGAAAAAACCAAAGAAGATGCTTTTTATACCAACCTAGAGTTTGGTACAGCTGGTATGCGGGGGTATATTGGTGCTGGTACTAATCGTATCAACATTTACGTTGTTCGCCAAGCTACTGAAGGTCTAGCAAAACTCATTGAAACCAAAGGAGATGATACCAAAAAGCGGGGGGTAACTATTGCTTATGATTCACGTCATTTTTCACAAGAATTTGCCTTTGAATCTGCTCAAGTTCTAGCCCAACACGGTATCAAATCCTATGTTTTTGAAAGTCTCCGTCCAACGCCCGAACTATCTTTTGCAGTGCGTCATCTCGGTGCTTTTGCAGGTATTATGATTACAGCTAGTCACAACCCTGCTCCATTTAACGGCTATAAGGTTTATGGCGAAGATGGGGGACAAATGCCACCAGCAGATGCAGATGCTTTAACCGAATACATCCGTGCTATTGACAATCCTTTCGCAATTAAATTAGCGGACCTTGAGGAGGCTAAAGCTTCTGGTCTTATCACTATCATCGGGGAAGAGGTTGATAAGGAATACCTCAAAGAAGTTAAGGATGTTAATATCAACCCCAAACTCATTGATGAGTATGGCAAGGATATGAAGATTGTCTACACTCCACTTCATGGTACAGGGGAAATGTTGGCTCGTCGTGCTCTTGCTCAAGCCGGCTTTAATGCTGTTCAAGTTGTTGAAGCTCAAGCTGTTCCGGATCCTGATTTTTCAACCGTTAAATCACCAAATCCAGAAAATCAGGCGGCTTTTGCCCTCGCTGAAGATCTTGGTCGCAAGGTCGATGCCGACGTACTCGTTGCAACTGACCCAGATGCCGATCGATTGGGGGTTGAAATCCGCCAAGCAGATGGATCCTACCTCAACCTGTCCGGCAACCAAATCGGTGCCCTCATTGCCAAATATATTCTTGAAGCTCATAAAACAGCAGGTACCCTACCTAGTAACGCTGCTTTGGCCAAATCAATCGTATCGACAGAGCTAGTTACCAAGATTGCTGAAAACTACGGGGCAACCATGTTCAATGTACTAACAGGTTTCAAATTTATTGCTGAAAAAATTCAAGAATTCGAAGAACAGCACAATCATACTTATATGTTTGGTTTTGAAGAAAGCTTTGGTTATCTGATTAAACCATTCGTACGTGACAAAGATGCTATCCAGGCGGTTCTGATAGTAGCTGAAATCGCTGCCTACTACCGCTCACGTGGTTTAACACTTGCTGATGGTATTGATGAAATCTACAAGGAATATGGTCACTTTGCCGAAAAGACTATTTCGGTTACCCTCGGTGGAGTTGATGGGGCTTCTGAAATTAAGAAAATTATGGATAAGTTCCGCAACCAAGCCCCTAAGCAATTCAATCACACCGATATTGCTAAGACCGAAGATTTCCTTGAATTGACAGCGACTAGCCAAGACGGTAGCGTTGAAAAACTGACAACACCGCCAAGTGATGTACTCAAGTATATTTTAACGGATGATTCTTGGATTGCTGTTCGCCCATCAGGAACTGAACCAAAAATTAAATTCTACATTGCTACAGTCGGCACTTCTGCCCAAGATGCTCAAGATAAGATTGCAGCCATTGAAACTGAAATCAATTCCTTTATAAAATAATGATATTTTTACCTAGTCCTTTATGGACTAGTTTTTTAATACAAAAAGTCAGCCTTTTAACAGGCTGACTTTTTAGCATATCTACATATCCTATATCGACAATTGATTATAGGAATGGTTGAAGGCGTTGATGATGGATGAGGAAGCCTTATCATAGCTGACTTCTTCCTTGTAAGAAGCACTGACGATGATTCGATTGCTGGCCTCGGCATCATCACAGGTAACTAAGGTCAAGTTTTTTACACCTGGCGTATCTTCAATCACTGCAACTGCTGATGGATCAACTGTTTTTACCTCCGTGATGGTATAAGTATAAACAGTATTACGATCTGTTAGATAAATCTCCATACCGATCTTGGCTTTCTCTAGAGGGGAAAAGAGCATTTGAGAAGCGCCAGTAACTCCGAAAACATGGTGGCTGGCTAGAGCATAATTGTTTTCACCCCCCATAACCTGATTTTCCTTCATAGTACCAGCACCATAGGAAAGCTCTGTATTTCCTAACCCCTTAAAAATCGGAAGATTGAGCTCTAAATCTGGGATGGCAATTCCACCAATAACTGGCAGCTCCTGAGCATCCATCTGTGATGATAATACTGATTCTGTACTGATTGACTTT
Source organism: Streptococcus dentapri (assembly GCF_042649885.1). NCBI lineage: Bacteria > Bacillati > Bacillota > Bacilli > Lactobacillales > Streptococcaceae > Streptococcus > Streptococcus dentapri. The sequence goes on from NZ_JBHSAC010000049.1 coordinate 14,250, forward strand.
ACAGAATCAAAGTCATAATTAACATCGGCTTTCTCATTTTTTTTCAAAGTTTCTTTGGAAACTTTGGAAACCTGATATTTATTAGTGTTCCAAGCAATGATACTATTGCGGATTGAGCGATTGAAAATCAGACCTAAGCCAATAATCAGAAGAACAACAATTAAAATCCCTCTTAACCAGCCACGTCTTTTCTTTTTAGACGAATAGCTATCACCAGTCCCGTGTTTTTTAGTCTGACGATAACTTTTTCTAATTTTCTTCATCTACTTCTTGTCCTTCTTTTTCTTCGGTCTCTACAAGAGTAAAGGTAACGATTTTAGCTTTATCATCTAATCGCATGACTTTAACCCCCATGGTCGAGCGACCTGTTTGTGAGATATCTGAGACACCTGTCCGAATGATAACACCAGTATTCGTCATAATCATAATATCTTCATCACCCTTAACCGTGACAAGACCAGCTAATTGACCATTCTTATCTGTAATATTGGCAGTCTTAATCCCTTTACCACCACGACCTTTGAGCGGGTACTCACCTGCTGCTGTGCGCTTAGCGTAACCTTTTTCCGTAATCACAAGAACTTCTTGATCATCGGTAATAATGGAAGAACCAACCACTTGATCTCCAGCACGCAGAGTAATCCCTTTGACACCAGTGGCACCACGACCCATATTACGGATGAAATCTTCCTTAAAGCACACAGAGTAACCAAACTGGGTCCCGATAATGATGTTGTTGTGACCATCAGTTAAGAGAACATTGATTAACTCATCGCCCTCTTTCAGATTCAGAGCCCTAAGACCATTTTGGCGAATGTTAGCAAATTCCGAAACGCTGGTACGTTTGACAACTCCTTGCCTTGTCGTAAAGAAAAAGAATTTTTCATCAGTATCTGCTTGATCAATGCTAATGATGGTTTGAATCGTTTCATCTTCTGCTAGTTTGAGAAGATTGACCATAGGGAGACCCTTAGCGGTACGTCCGTATTCAGGAATTTCATACCCCTTCAAACGATAAACAGAACCTTTATTTGTAAAGAAAAGAACGGTAGCGTGGGTGCTGGTTGATACAAGCTCCCTAACAAAGTCATCATCATTAACACCTGTTCCCTGAACACCACGACCACCACGCTTTTGTGCTCGGAATTCATCTTGGGACAAGCGCTTGATATAGCCTTTGTTGGACAGGGTGATCAAAACATTTTCTTCCTCAATAAGATCCTCATCCTCCAGTGAGAGCACCTCTCCTACCATCAATTCTGTACGACGCTCATCTGCAAACTTACGCTTAATTTCGTCCATCTCATCTTTAATGATGGTGAGAACACGTTCTGGCTTGGCTAGAATATCAGCCAAGTCAGCAATCAAGGCCAGCAGATCGTTGTATTCATTTTGAATCTTATCGCGCTCCAAACCAGTCAAACGCCGCAGACGCATATCAAGGATAGCCTGACTTTGTCGCTCTGATAAATCAAAACGTGACATCAATTCTGCCTGAGCTTCGGCATCCGTCTGACTACCGCGAATAATAGCGATAACCTCATCCAAGTGATCCAGAGCAATCAGCAAGCCTTCTAAAATATGAGCTCGACTTTCAGCTTTTTCTTTATCAAATCGAGTACGACGAACAATGACTTCTTTTTGATGAATAATATAGTCATCAATAATTTGCCGCAGTGACAAGATTTTGGGAATACCATTTTCAATAGCCAACATATTAAAGCTAAAGTTTGTTTGTAGGCTGGTCAATTTAAAGAGATTATTCAAGATGACGTTGGCTGAAGCATCGCGGCGAACTTCAATGATGAAGCGCACACCTTCACGACTGGACTCATCTCGAACTGCGGTGATTCCCTCAATACGTTTTTCCTGAGCCAGACGGACAATGTGTTCGTGAACCTTGGTCTTATTGACCCCATAAGGGAACTCTGTTACAACGATGCGTTCACGACCCGATTTAGTCATTTCAATTTCTGTACGAGAACGAAGAACAATAGACCCCTTACCCGTTTCGTAAGCGCGGTGAATGCCCGATTTACCCATGACTAAAGCCCCTGTCGGAAAGTCTGGGCCAGGCATTACTTCCATGATTTCCTTGGTTGTTGCATCTGGTTTATCCATAACCAGCTTGACCGCATCAATAGCTTCACCAAGGTTATGCGGTGGAATATTGGTTGCCATACCAACCGCAATCCCCGTCGCCCCATTCACCAATAGGTTAGGGAAGCGAGAAGGTAAAACGAGAGGCTCGCGTTCACTACCGTCATAGTTTTCTTGGAAGTCAACCGTATTCTTATTGATATCACGAAGCATTTCCAGAGCAATCTTGCTCATACGAGCTTCTGTATAACGTTGGGCAGCGGCACCATCACCATCCATTGAGCCAAAGTTCCCGTGACCATCGACTAGCATGTGGCGGTATGACCACCACTGTGCCATCCGTACCATTGCTTCGTAAATAGAAGAATCACCATGCGGATGGTATTTCCCCATGACATCTCCTGTAATACGGGCAGATTTTTTATGAGGTTTATCCGGCGTGACACCCAATTCATTCATTCCATAAAGAATCCGACGATGAACAGGTTTAAGACCATCGCGAACATCTGGCAGTGCCCGAGCAACGATAACACTCATGGCATAGTCAATGAAGCTGGTCCTCATCTCACTGGTCAGATTAACATCTACTAGATTTCTATCCTGCATTAAAAAATGCCTCTTTCTTGTTAGAGTATTCCTTAATATTATAGCATATTAGAGCAGTTTTTTCAGCATTTACAGCCCTCAAACCATGCTTTCTTGGGCTTTTCCTGCTATTTCCTAGTGACATTTTTAACTAAAGGTGGTATGATAATATTGTATGGGCTTAAGCTCTAAAAAAATTAAGGAGATGTTTAGACATGACTGCAACTAAACAACACAAAAAAGTCATCCTCGTTGGTGACGGTGCCGTAGGTTCATCTTACGCATTTTCACTCGTCAATCAAGGTATCGCTCAAGAACTTGGTATTATTGAAATCCCTCAATTGTTTGAAAAAGCTGTTGGTGACGCTCTGGACCTTAGCCACGCGCTTGCCTTCACTTCACCTAAGAAAATCTACGCTGCTCAATATGAAGATTGTGCAGATGCTGACCTTGTTGTCATCACTGCTGGTGCACCTCAAAAACCAGGTGAAACACGTCTTGACTTGGTTGGTAAGAATCTTGCGATTAATAAATCAATCGTTACTGAAGTTGTCAAATCAGGATTCAATGGTATCTTCTTGGTTGCTGCTAATCCCGTGGATGTCTTGACTTACTCAACATGGAAATTCTCAGGTTTCCCTAAAGAACGTGTTATCGGTTCAGGTACTTCACTTGATACAGCTCGTTTCCGCCAAGCACTTGCTGAAAAACTTGATGTTGATGCTCGTTCAGTCCATGCCTACATCATGGGTGAACACGGTGACTCAGAATTTGCTGTTTGGTCGCATGCCAATGTTGCCGGTGTTAACCTTGAAAACTATCTCCAAGACGTTCAAAACTTTAACGCTGAAGAATTAATTGACTTGTTTGAAGGTGTTCGTGACGCTGCTTACACAATCATCAACAAAAAAGGTGCTACCTACTATGGTATCGCAGCTGCCTTGGCTCGTATCACTAAAGCAATACTTGATGATGAAAATGCTGTACTTCCACTCTCAGTATTCCAAAATGGTCAATACGCAGGTGTCAACGATGTCTTTATCGGTCAACCTGCCATCGTCGGTGCGCATGGTATTGTTCGTCCTGTAAATATTCCTTTAAATGATGCTGAAAAACAAAAGATGCAAGCGTCTGCTAAAGAATTGAAAGAAATTATCGATGAAGCATGGAAAAATCCAGATTTCCAAGCAGCTTCTAAAAATTAAAATGCTTATAAGAAAAAAGACAGTTGGAAATTCCAACTGTCTCAGACCGAAGACAAACTTCTTTTTGGAGGTTTGTCTTTTTTGGTGTCTCTTATCTTTAAGATGAAAA
>NZ_JBHSAC010000050.1:0-35237 GCF_042649885.1 Streptococcus dentapri
TCCATTTTTCATCTTAAAGATAAGAGACACCAAAAAAGACAAACCTCCAAAAAGAAGTTTGTCTTCGGTCTGAAGCTTGAAACCTAAGGTTTCAAGCTTTTGTTCAATCGGGATAGATATAGGTAAGGCCAGTTGATGAGGGATTAAACCAACCGCGAAAATTTTGAATGCTTTGGTTGCCAGCATAGTTGGACTCCTTAACCTGAATTTTTTGATCATTTTCAACATCTGTTATATAGGCTACGTGACCATAACCGCCTCCTTCGTTAGGCCAAACAGCAATCGCTCCAACCTCCGGCTTATTGCCTATTCTAAAACCTAAGACTGAAGCGTTGATTGCCCAAGTCTTGGCATTGCCGAGATAATTGGGAATCCAAGGAGCTAACTCTTTAACACCCCAAGTGCATTGTCCTACAGGATAGGTATTGATCTCATCGAGATAAGACGTAATCTTGGGCTGTTTTTGTGAACCAATTCTTGAAACTTTCTCAAGAGTCTGATCGGGTAAGATGAACCCTTCTTGTGAGCCATCACTATAGGTAACATAGGCATGGACATGATAGTCAGCTGCCTTATTGGCCTGTTTTTTTAAATCAGCATTTATAATCCAAAGTCCCTTGTCAGCGGACTGTCTTTGATACCAATAGAGATCCGATTGGTCTGGTTCTGACCAGACGGCAAGTTCCAACGCCTTGATGTATTTAGACTGTTCGGTTTCACTGGCTTCAACGGCAAACTGATCCGCTGCCATTTTCCTTGCTACTGCCACCTTAGGTTTGCCATAATTAGCAATATTGGTGACGGTAAAGCTATCACTTCCTAAACCCTGCAAACCCGCTTTTAATTGGCTCTTTCCATAAATATGAACTTGATACTTTCCCAAACTAAAGTGATGGCTCTTCAGATTGATCAGAATTTTATAGCTACCATCGGTCTGCTTCTGGGCCTGATACCACTTGAGATCATCTTGACCTTTGTCACGGGACCAAACAGCTAGACACAAACTCTCTATATGCTCTGGTACTTTAGTCAAATCTACTTGATACTGGGTATCACTGACCTTACTAATCTTGCTTTTAAGCGCAGGTTTATCTACAGTCGTCGTCTGGGAGACGATTCCGATTAACTTGCCATCCTTCTCTTGATAGGTGTCAATGTGATAGTCCCCGTAACCCTTGTGATTAGCATAAGGAACAAGGAGGTTTCCGGACGAATCCGCCTCATACCAACTTAAATCATCTTGACCATGTTCATCCGACCAAACAGCTACCTTGATTTTGCTTCCCAATGGGGGCAAAGTAGTCGCTGTCAGACTGAGTCCTGAGTTAGAAAAAGTAATACTGGGTCCCTGCATTTTGACTTTCGTATCTTTCAGTGTTTGTCCCACTTTAGAACCATCAGTATAGGTAACATAAACAGCTGTTTTATAGTATCCAGCACGGTTACCATGATTGGCTGGATTGAATTGGACAGACAATTTGCCATCAATTTTTTCTGAGCTGGTGTACCAACAAAGATCATCCTGCCCCTGCTCTTGAGACCAGATGGCAACACTAATGCTACTGATTTTCTTCCCTTTTGATCGCTCCTGAGCAGAAACGGTATAGGTTTTAGATGATTGATCATAATCCGACTTGGTCAAGGTCACTTCCTGATCATCTGCACTGGTCGATTGGCTAAAGAAAAGAAGTCCTAAACAAATAGTGGAATAAAGGCAGATATTGAATCGTTTGAACATAGCATTTCCCTTCTATAAATCTTGCTACGATACCTCGGTATCGCTCATCTTTATATCCGAAAAGAAAGTTAAAAATGAGAGTGAGGCAGAACCCCAAAAATCTTTGTTTTTTGGTTTGTTTTACCGCTTCTTATTTTTAGGCTAACTTTTAAATGGCTTCCCACAGACTGTTTGAACCTCCGCACAATTGGATGATAAAGAGTCCCAGCAAAGCCTTTCGAGGTGGCAGATAAAGCCAAAGCCAAGTACTTGGCATCAAAATAATGTCATTTGCCTAGCCTAGCAAGAAATAGGTAGGTAGATAGCTTTGCTCTCAGGGTTTTCTACCTATGATAGTTCAGTGGCCTATTATAGCCAGCAGTGATTGATTAGAGTCTAAAGCCTCTAATCAACTATGCAGAGGAAATGTTAACGTTGATTAAATAACAAATCTCTTTATTACCTTCAATGCGTCTTACAGGTAAAGCCATAAAAAATTAAAAAGCTGGATACTTTTGACCCAGCCGCATTTATTTAGATAATCTTCCTTTTAAAACTTCATTTGATAGGTTCTAATAAAATCATTCAGCTTTTTCAATATCCTCTTTCATCTCGTCAACATTGAGTTTGGCAAAGAGATAGTGGCGGTCTTGAACAGGAAAGCGTTGATCCAATTGATCAACTGGACCAACTTCTACTAGACCATCTTCGATAATAAAATCCATCACATGACCGCCAAAGGTCAAATCATCGGATAGAAAGTGCAAATGATAACCAGCCACACTCACACCGTGAAACATCTCAGGAGTCCAAATCCCAACAATAGTCCCTGAGATATTTTCAATGGCGTATTCCGGCTGCATGGTAGCGACATCCGCAAATTTACGATCTGTGCTAGACTTAGGGATCATACGGACGTGCATCTTTTTGAAACGGCCCTTAATTTTAATCGAACGAAAGAGATTGACGCCATCATAATAGGACTCAATCCGATCTTCCAATTCCTTATCGGTCATCTCAAAACGCTGACGAAAGATGACCTCTGCTTGATGGGGGACAACAGCTGCATATGGCACCTTAGCATCAAGTGGCACTTCAACAACTTCTGGTTGATCGCCCGATCCTTTGGCTTGATAAGCTTTCCCATCAAGAACAATCAATTCGCCATCAATGGAATCAAGTGTCCCTATTCCTAAATCACCATGCTCCAAGAGTTCCTCAATGGTTAGAGAACCATCATAAAGTCCAGCCATCAGGGCTCCAAGTGTATTGTACTGAAAAAGTTTAATAACTTCAGCCATGTCGATCCTTCTTTCCTCTTAGTAAAATTCATCCGGTAAAATAGTCTCACCTAATTTGACATTGTCCTTATAATCAATTGGCACATCAATTAAAACAGGACCTGTGACTGTCTCTGTCAAGGCTTGAGTCAGCAAGCTTGCAAAAGATTCTTTGCTATCAGCACGATAGCCCTTTGCACCAAAACTCTCCGCATATTTGACAAAATCAACCGGACCAAAATCAACACCTGATGAGCGGCCGTATTTCATTTCTTCTTGAAATTCAACCATATTGTACTTACCATCGTTCCAGATAATGTGCACAATTGGTAACTTCAGACGTACTGCCGTCTCCAATTCCTGAGCAGAGAAGAGGAAACCGCCATCACCAGAAATCGAAATAACTTTGGACTTAGGACGCAGAAGGGCAGCTGAAATAGCCCAAGGTAGGGCAACCCCCAGTGTCTGCATACCGTTTGAAAACAGTAAGTGACGGGCTTCATAAGATTTAAAGTAACGCGCCATCCAGATATAATGACTGCCAACATCAACTGTCACCGTCATATCATCAGTGACCTGTTCTTGCAGGCTGGCGATTAAATCCAGTGGATGAATCAGGCCATCCTTAGAGTGACGATCAAATTTCAGATCTTCTACCACTTCTTTTTTTAGGTTTTGGAGGTATTCCACAGATCCGTCAGGCAGACTGTAACCTGAAATAGCTGGCAGAAGCAAATCAAGCGTCTCTTCAATGCTGCCAATCAGCTCACGTTCCGGTTGAAAATAAGTATCAATCTCTGCTGGTTCTGCATCAATAACAACAATCCGAGCAGAAATTTCCGCATTCCAGTTGCGAGCTTCATATTCGATTGGGTCATAGCCAATAGCAATGACCAAATCTGAGCGCTTCAAGAGCATGTCACCCGGTTGATTACGGAAAAGCCCCACACGACCGAAGAAAGTTTCTTCTTCTAAGTCACGCGACACGATTCCTGCCCCTTGGAAGGTCTCAACAACTGGCAATTTAACGGCTTCCAACAGACGACGAATGGAAGCTGTAACATTTCTGATTGAGGCCCCATTCCCCAATAACAAAACTGGCAAGGCAGCATTGCGAATAGCCTGTGCCAAATAATTGATATCATCAACTGAAGCCGAACCTAACTTAGGATCCGTTAAAGGTTTAATGGCCTTAACCGAAACCGGACTATCCGTCACATCTTGGGGAATCGAGATGAAACTAGCTCCCGGCTTGCCTGATTTAGCATAGCGATAAGCGTTAGCCATGATTTCTGATATAGTATTGGACTCATGAATTTCAGCCGCATACTTGGTGATGGGTTCCAACATAGCTACATTGTTCATGGACTGATGAGCCCGCTTGAGCAAGTCGGCTCGCTTAACCTGACCACCGATGGCAAGGACAGGATCACCTTCATCTGTTGCCGTTACTAAACCGGTTGCCAAATTTGAAATGCCGGGACCAGAGGTAGCTATCACAACTCCTGGTTCCCCAGTTATACGACCAACCCCTTGCGCCATGAAGACCGCATTTTGTTCGTGACGAGCAACGATAAGTTCCGGTCCCTTGTCTTCAAGGGTATCAAAAACACGATCGATCTTAGCTCCTGGGATACCAAATACATAGTCCACATCATGATTGATGAGGCTATCAATAACCAGATCCGCGCCATAATTTGCAGATTCCTCTGACATTTTCTTACCTGACTTTCTAGTTTTTTGAATTTCACTGAGGATTAACTTAAAATTTCACAAAGTTTTCCTGCTAAATTCATATGAATTATTTCAATTATAGCACAGTTTTGAGCATTTTCTTTTCAAAAGATTTGTGAAATTATGAGCAATACAAGATTAGAAAGTCTAGTCCTCTAAAAAGGCTGCCATATTCAGATCATCGGGAACCAAACGAAGATACTGCTGTGCAACTTCGCGGGCCGTCTCACGGTAGCCGAGCTCCCTCAAAAGATAGGTGTAGTCTTGTAAAAACTCAGGATTGTCCTTGAGATCTTGGGTCAGAGCTTGATAATAAACCAAGGCTTTTTCGTCTTCATCCAGGGCTTGATAGGCTTTGGCAAAATTCCATTTAGTAAGCAGGTTATCAATATCTTCATCTTCAAGAGCCAAAACTTCCTCGTAGCGCCCTTCTTCCAGATAAAGATTGGAGAGACGCATCAAAACTTCTTCAAGATCCTCGGCCAAATCTTTAGCTGTCAACAAATAAGATTCGGCTGCCTTAGGATTATGATTTTCATAAGACAACTGTGAGGCTAAGAGCAGAAGCTGGATGTCAAATTCATTTTTCGAAAGGCCTTGTTGCACCAATCGCAGCGCTTCTTCAAGCTGATGTTCAGCGTGCAGCGACAAAGCATAAATGTATTCATAACCTTCAAAATCCGGATTCATGGTATCCAGCTGCTTAAAATAGAGATTAGCCTTTTGGAATTCATTTTGGTCATAGAGAATCGTAGCTAATTCAAATACAGTCGCATCCTCATACTCAATTTCAATAGCTTTTTCTAAAAATTCAATAGCTGCTTCAAATTTGCCTAGACTGGCATAAGAATGCCCGATACGTTGATAGGTCGATACTCCAGTCGTTTCTGAAATATCACGGTTATCCAATTGGGCGTATTCCTGAATGGCCTGATCAAAATTCCCTAATTGATAGTCAAGCTCGGCTAAACCAAAGATGACTAGTGGCTCATCGCTGATTTGGCTGGCTTCCACCATTTTTTCACGGGCAACATCGCTAAGACCTTCCATATCGTAGATATCAGCCATAACCAAGAGGGCTGATAGATAATTTTCATCATCTGAATCAATGGCATCTAGATAAAGGAAGGCTTCTTCAATGTCATCATCTTCTGCTGCAATCTGGGCAAGATTGATATTGACCTCAGGATAGTTTTCTCTTTCCTGCAGATAGATTTCTTTGGCCTGTGGTAAAAAACCGATACTTTCTAAATACTGGGCTAAGGATAGGAGGGTTTCGGTATCATCTTCAACAAGTGCTCGTTTAAAGTATTTGTCAGCATGTTCTAAATCCTGCTGATCCAAAGAGGCAATCATTTTTTCGCTATTTAACATGGTAGTTCTGCTCACTTTCTTCATAAAGACCACTAAAGCTACGGTACCAGTCGAAGAGTTCCTTAACTACTACCTTGAGGGAAGCATAGATCGGAATTCCTAGCAGGATGCCCCAAACACCAAAGACTGACCCTGATGCTAGGAGAATAAATAAAATCATAATAGGGTGAATGCTCAATTTGGTTCCTAAGACCAGAGGAGAGACAAAACGTCCTTCAATCGTTTGTTCAACAGTGAATACCAAGAGAACTTTGATCAGCATCCAAGGGCCTTCTACCAAACCTAGGATGACCACAGGTACCATGGCCAAAAAGCTACCTAGGTAGGGAATCATATTGAGAAAACCAGCTAAAATACCAAAGGTCACCGCATAGCGCAGACCGATGACACTAAACAAGATGGAGAACATAATCCCAACAACAATAGCAACCATAACTTGACCTTGGACATAACCCTGCCACTGCGAATTGATATCACTCAAAATACGTGACATGGGAGTGCGCCATTTGATAGGGATAGTTTTAAGGATATTGCCTTTGAGCTTATGACTATCTCTTAGGAGGTAAAAAACAATAAAGGGCGCCATGATAATAGCAATAGCAACCTTGGCTACAACTCCTGCAAAATCACTAGCCCAGCTAACGATATTTTTAGAAAAATTCTCAGCGTATTTGACAGCCTCGCCGCTGTAGTTATTAACTAAATTCTCCAGTTGAGGACGCAGGAAGGTCAAACGCTCATTGTCCAAAACTTTATTAACCTGCTTCTCAACGCTTTTCACATAGTCAGGCAGGTTCTTAACAAAGGACATGATCTGATTTTGCAAAGTTGGAAGGAAGCTAGAGGTCCCCCAGAATATCAATCCTGCCAATATCAGATAAACTAGGCTAATGGCCCAAATTCTGCTAATTTTAAAATATTTCTCAAAAAAGTTAACAATGGGCTTAAGTAGATAATAGAGTAAAACCGAAATCACAATTGGCAGCATGACAACGGTCAAAAAGCTCGCAACTGCTACAAAAATGAAACTAATTTTGGTCAGCAAATAGAGAGCCAAAAAAGTTAAAATCAGGATGATCAGTGCACTGACGGCCCGATTGTCCACCACCCATTTAAAGAACCAGCTATCATAAAATTTTTCGTTTTTCTTATCCATCATATTTCCTTACTTATCGTAAAATTGAACCGTTTTATCTGTCAGTTTTCCTGACCTATCATAACAAAATTTAGCTGAGAAAAAAGGACGATCCTCCAAGATCCATTTAAAGATTTCATAGTCGCCTTCCCAAGTCGGCTTAGATAAAACTTGATCATAGGGCACCCAAGCTAGGGTCCCTTCACGCGATTCTTCTTCTGAAATCAGTTGACCTTCAAAATCAGTTACCTTAAAAACATAGGTATACCAGTCATGACCCGGCGTAAACTCAGGAAAAGTAATCATCCCCTTGAAATCCATCTCTTTTACTGTAAGATGCGTTTCCTCAAAAATTTCACGGCGAGCACATTCTTCTGGTGTTTCTCCTGCTTCTAATTTGCCACCAACCGAAATCCACTTTCCTTCATGAACATCATGGGGCTTCTTATTTCGCAGCATTAAGAGCAGTTCCTTGCCACTGTCAATATAGCAGATGGTTGCTAGTTTGGTCATCTTGCCCTTCTTTCACAGTCTTTTCTCCTATTTTAACAAAAAAATGCTATAATGCCTTCATAGAAATCAAGATTTTCGGAAAAGGCAGTCAAATGGAATATATTTACTTTGGGACCTATACCAAAAGATCATCACAGGGCATTTATCGGACAAAATTTAATTCTAATACTGGGCAGTTTAGCAAGCTGCAATTAGTAGCTAAAGAGACCAATCCTACCTATCTAACTTTTACAGATGACGATTACCTCTACAGCGTAGGAAGTCTGGATGGACGTGGAGGCTTAGCCTGCTTTGACCACGCTTTTCATTTGCTGGAACATCTTGTCGAAGAAGGAGCTGCACCATGTTATGTGGGCACTGATGATGTGAGAAATTTGGTTTTTACGGCCAACTATCATACTGGGCAGGTCTTGGTCTATAAACGCCAAGATAATGGTAGTATAATACTAAGCGATCGGATTCAACATCAAGGATCCGGTCCTCACCCTAATCAGAACCAAGCTAGAATTCATTTTGCTGATCTGACACCAGATCACTATCTTGTGACCTGTGATTTGGGAACCGATGATTTGACAACTTATGCCCTTTCTAGAGCCGGCAAGGTCCAACCGATTGGTAACTTCGCTATGCCAGCTGGTGCTGGTCCCAGACATCTTGTCTTCCATCCACACTTTAAGCATGCCTTTGTTGTCTGTGAGTTGAATTCGACCCTGCAAAATCTTCTTTATCAAGGTTGCGGCTACTTTGAAGCCTACCAGACTATCTCAACCATTCCTGAAGATTACACTGGTTTCAATGCTCCTGCTGCGATTGCTATCACAAAAGATGGTCGCTTCCTCTATGTCTCCAACCGCGGTCATAATTCCATCGCCTGCTATACTTTTGTACTGGATGGCTATATTCATCTAGTAGAAATCCTTCCTAGTCATGGGCAGACGCCTCGTAATATTTGTCTAACAACCGATGAGCACTACCTCATCGTGGCACATCAGAATTCGGACAATGTCACTGTCTTTAAACGAGACCTAGATACAGGACGGCTAGAGAAGCTCAGCCATGATTTCCAAGTTCCTGAAGCCGTCTGTGTGCTGGCTAAAAAGACAAACGAATGAAACATATTTTGACAGGCAGATTCATTTACGATTTATGATAATTATGCTTTAATAGTTTTATCACTAATAAGGGAGCATGAGATGAAGCCAGCAGAACTATTTAATCAGGTAAAAGAACTTATTGAGAAAAAAGATTTTTCAGCCGCCCAAAAATTCATCAACAATAATAAGGATGATTTAGGGGATTATTTCGAACAAGCCAAAACACTCCTGATAGGAGCCAAGGGAAGCGATAACCTTCTTGATAAAGCCAAAAAATTATTTGGCAAATAAACTTTAATGATAAAATGCCTTGAAATTCTCTTGATTTCAAGGCGTTTTAGTTATATACTTATCAGCCCGATAGTCATCCTTGTCTAAAAGTCCTGTCTGTCCTGTCAGCAGATTGACTAATTCTTTGGCAATTAAAGGTCCTGTAGTCAGGCCAGATGATCCTAAGCCGCTGGCCACAAAAAGACCAGGATTTTCAGGGAGCTGGCCGTAAAAAGGAGCAAAGTCACTAGTGTAAGCCCGAGTTCCTACACGCTCAGAAAAAGAGCTAGCTTCTCTCAATTTAGGAAAATACTTTAGCGCCTCTGTTTCTAATTTTGCTAAGATACTTGAATCAACCGTCAAGTCATAACCCTGATCATTTTCATGACTAGCACCGATCGAAATCTGACCAGACTTGAAAGGAATAATATCCAACTCCCCTTCTGGCATTACAACTGGCAGATCCTCGGTGACTAACCCTTCAAAAAAATAATCTCGCAGTTGCCCCTTTTGTGGACGGATATCCACCTTATAACCCAAGGGAGCCAATAAATCGGGCAACCATGCACCGGCTGCTAATATCACCTGATCAAAGATCTGATCTGAAATAAGATAACCCTGCTCACTAAGAGAAACAGTTACTTTCTTCGACACCAGTTGACAAGCGCTGGCAGCCAATAGTGTTTTGGTCAGATGAGCTCCCTCCACTCGAGCACCACCCGAAGCAAAGAGTAGTTTATTAAAACCCTCTAAATCCGGAAAGTCAACCGCAACTTTTGAGTGATTCAAAAGTTCCAAGTGACCAATCAAGGGGGCTTCTTTTCGGCGATCTTTAGCTAACTCTTGCAGTTCTGTCAACTTAGTCTCATCGTTTTTTAAAAGATAAACGCCGGTCTGTTTGTAAAAATCGGTCGCAAAGCCATCTGCCTGTAAATCAGCAACCAAGGTTTGATAAAAATCCGCTCCTAAACGGGCCATACGATACCAAGCCTTGTTACGACGCTTTGAAAACCAGGGACTGATAATCCCTGCTGCTGCCTTTGTCGCTTGACCCCGACCATAGTCAAAAACTGTTATCTCAAGATTATCTTCTTTAGATAAATAATAGGCAGCTGTTGCACCAACAATACCGGCCCCTATTACTGCAACTTTCATCCCTTACTCCATTAGTATTTTGTACTGTTTTCAATTAAAGATGACTAAATGGGTTGGTTGAGCTAGCACTCGCAAGCAATTCAACATCCCAATTTTCTTCTTCTTTCCAAACAGTCATCTTATCAATCACCCCTTTGATAAAGAGGACTTCAATGTGATGCCCCGGGTCAATAGCTAAGAGACCCTGAGTAAGCATATCCTGAGCTGTATGATAATAAATATCACCTGTAATGAAAGCCTGAGCCCCTTTTGCTAGAGCATCTTGATAAAAGCCTTGACCACTACCTCCACAGATGGCGACACGGCTGATTTCGGGATTGTCCTCATCATATTTAATCAGCCTAACACTATCCAGGTTAAAGACCATCTTGACCTTATGAGCAAGATCTTCCAGCGACTGTGGTCGAATATTACCCACGCGCCCAATACCGTAGCCGTCAGTTGTTGCAGTCAGAACCTCAGTATCTTGAATGTCCAGCAACTGACAGAACCAATCGTTGAGACCATCTGGCACGATATCAATATTAGTGTGGCTGACATAGACTGCAATATCATGCTTGACTAATTGTAGAAGGATATCGTTTTGCGGTGTGCTGACTAAATTTTTTAAAGGCCGAAAGATAGGAGCATGTTTGGTGACAATCAAGTCAACTCCTGCCGTGATTGCTTCGGCCACTGTTGGCTCACGGACATCTAGGGTGACCATAACTCGTTTGATTTCTTTATCCAAGGTGCCTAACTGTAAACCAGAAACATCACCTTCCATGGATAATTCTTGAGGGCAGTATGCCTCGTATCTTGCAATAAAATCTCTAGCTTTCATAGCTGATAGCCTCCTTAATAGCATCTATTCTCTGAACTAGGGCTTTGCGGTCAGCCTGATTAGCAGATGGTACCTGAGTCAGAGCCACTTCCAACTTAGCCAACTCTCGCTGCCACTTTCTTAAAAAAGTCTCTGACTTCCCTCTCAAAAGACAGGGACCAAAACGTACCTCCGCCGCTGTCAGTTTTTGCTCTCCCGCCTCTGCTACAATAATTTCATAAAATTTATGATTTTCAATCATAACCTTCTCAGCTATAATCGCAAAGCCATTGGCTGATAACCAAGAGCGCACATCATCTTCGCGGTTATTAGGCTGGAGGATAAGACGTTGCCCTGCAGTTAATTTATCCAGACCAGCGGTCAAAATCTCGGTGATTAGATAACCTCCCATACCACAAACACTGATCGCACCGATACCATCTTCTGGCTCAAAAGCAGCCAGGCCATCAGCCAGACGAACCTCAACGCTATCAGATAAGCCAGACTCTGTAACGTTGGTAAGCGCTGAATTATAAGGTCCCTTGGCAACCTCACCAGCAATGGCAGAAGTAATTAAGTCCTGCTCCACAAGAAAAATTGGGAGATAAGCATGGTCACTGCCAACATCTAATAGCTTAACTCCGTAGGGGATATAATCTGCAACATCAAGTAAACGTTTGGATATATTTGTCTCCATAACAACCTTTCACACTGTCATTTTTATCTATTATAACAAAAAAAGCTGGGAGATCGTTTAACGATTTTCCTAGCTTTTGATTAGGGGCCGTATGAGCCACCCCTCAAGATCAGTCACTCTTGATTGCTCCAAAGATTCATGGCATTGAGAAAATCATCCGAAACCTCTACCTTAGTAGGATTGGCTTGAAGACGCTCTTGTCGACGTTCCTCAATTTGGCGAACGGTAGTAATACCTTCTCGTGTCCAACGGCGCAGAATAGCTGTCAGATATTTCCAGTTGCGCTTACTATTGAAGATGCTTTCCTTTAAGGCCTCACGAATGAGATCAGGATTGATTCCATCTTCACGAATATATTTTTGAATGTCTTCTAATTCAAACGGTGTCAACATCCAGCCTGATTTTTCAAAATCATCAATCAGCAACTGAATCTCATTGGCATTATCAATTGTTTCTGCAGTTCCTTGATCAGTCTTGCCATTAGCCAAAAGAGCATCCAGACGCTTTAAAACGGGGCTGGCATCAAAAATGATATCTGTCTCCCCATCCAGCTCAATCGTCTTCATCACCAAGAGCTCCTGATTGGTCAGATTGGAAATAGCCTGATTGACCTCTGAAACAGTCTTATCCAAGGCAGTCGCAATCCGACTAGAAGGCATCTCTTCAATCTTAGTCGTATTTTGCAGATAGAAAAATTGCCAGACCAAATAATCATCCGAACTGGAAAAAATCTCTTTATAATGAAAGAGTAAGGCACTTGGCAGAACCAAATTGCCAGACTGATAATTCTCTAAAAAGCTCATAGTTCCTCTTTATAAATATCCATAATAGGAGGAGTCCCGCTCTAAATCCTCCAAACGATAAGGGGTTTCCTGATAGACAGCATAGTTGAGCCAGTTGGTAAAGAAGGTTGACGCCGCTAAACTCCAGCGAAGCTCGGGTTCTTGCTCAGGATCATCTTTCGGAAAGTAATTGACAGGGATAGCTGTTTTCTTGTTGAGCTTAGAATCACGAAGATACTCTTTGCCGAGTGTGTCTCGGTCATACTCCAAGTGTCCAAAGCTATAGACCTCACGCATATCACGACTGGATAAAATTGACAGACCGACTTGATCACCCTTGGCTAAAATCTGTAGATTGGTCCGATTTAGAATATCGGATTCCAGTACTTCTGTATGACGAGAATGCGGTGACAAAAAGAAATCATCAAAGCTGCGCATAAGCGGTGACAGACGCTCCACTACCTTTTGCGAATAGACACCTGATAGTTTATAACCTATCTTGACCTTATCTATACCATACTTGTAATAAAGTCCAGCCTGAGCCCCCCAGCAGAGATGTAAAGTGGAATAAACATGGTTGTGTTTCCAGTCAAAAATCTGAGAGAGTTCTTCCCAATAATCAACTTCGTCAAAAGGCAACTTTTCTACCGGTGCCCCTGTGATGATTAGACCATCATAATATTTATCCTTTATATCTTCAAAGGTTTTATAAAAAGTCTGCAAATGTTCGGGACGTGTATTTTTCGACTCGTGCGTTGCCATATAGAGAAAATCAACATTGATCTGTAGGGGCGTATTGGATAAATAGCGCAAGAGTTGGGTCTCTGTCGCCTCCTTGGTCGGCATCAGATTGACAATCAAAACCTCAATGGGTCTGATATCTTGATTACTGGCGCGTTTATCATCCATGACAAAGATATTTTCATTGTTTAAAATATCAACGGCCGGCAATTTTTTATCTAAGGTAATTGGCATGAAAATATCCCCATTCTATAATATCTTAATCTTATTATAAAACACGGAAGCAGTCTTTTCAAATATGTTTTTCCTTGATTTAACTATAGAAAACAACTATAACTTAGCCCGGAAAATTCATCAAAATTTTGGTATCGTAACCTTCAATAGCATCACGACCATTGAGACCATCCAGCTCAATCAAGAAGGCGCAGCCTGCAACGACACCACCTAGTTTTTCAATCATCTCAATTGTCGCTTTAACCGTTCCCCCTGTTGCCAATAAGTCATCCACAATCAGAACACGCTGACCGGGCTTAATTGCATCCGCATGCATGGTCAAGGTATCAAGTCCGTATTCTTTTTCATAGCTAGCTGAGATCACTTTACGCGGTAATTTACCGGGTTTACGGACAGGCGCAAAACCAATTCCCAACTCATAAGCTACCGGACAGCCAATGATAAAACCACGCGCTTCCGGTCCGACAACCATATCAATTTTTTTATCGGTCGCATATTGGACAATTTCACGCACCGCATAGCTGTAGGCATTACCATCAGCCATCAGCGGTGAAATATCACGAAATGTGATCCCTTCTTGAGGATAATCTTCAATCGATGCAATGTACTTTTTTAAATCCATAAAATTCTTTCTATAGGCTCACGGCCAAAAATGTTTTACGTTTCATTATAGCATAAATAGTGAGGACTCGCTATAGAAGAGAGTGGGACAAAAATCGAAATAGCGATGTGACCACCATTTCGATTTCCCTCACTCTTCTATTTAAGGCTCAGAAGCAGAAATCAACCACTGAATCATTTCTAGCTGACCTTTTCGCACCATTGATTAGGCGTCGACATGAACTAAGGTTCATAGAATCAGATATTCTGCAACAGTTCTCCAAGCTGTTAGAGCTATCACTTGACCAACAAGGGATAAGAACCACCAATCAACCACTACCTTAGCTAGAGCAAGACTAAAAGGATTTAGTCCTGTCCAATACAGAACCAAATCCTTTCACTAATAGTTTTTGTCTAACTTTTTGGGGCCAGTCCACAATGGGTTTCCAAACTCCTATTCTTATAGCTTTAAAGTACGTAATAAACCACACTGTTTGGAGTAAACTGTTTTATTTTTTCTGAAAAAATGCTAATCAAATAAATCTCTGTTTAAGTTGTCTAACAGCTAAACCATAAAAGAAAATGATATAAAAGGCGTTGAGAAACCAAAAGAGGATACGATCAGGAGTAGTGAAGGGAGATAAACTTCGTCCGTGAATCCCAATAATAACTTGAGCGTAAGGGAATACTTTGAAAAGACTTGTTCCAATAAAAAGGGTCATCAATCCTACTAGAGCCAAAATAGCTGAGATGAGAATAGGGACAGCAAAATTTTTCAGTCGAATGCTGATAAAAAGTTGAATGGTCACAATAGTAATACTTCCCAGCCAGCCTGTAATGGACCAGAGACAGAAATCTATCAAATGGTCAAGAATAGGTACTTTCAATATCAAAGCATTGGTAATGTAGAACAAGAGAACCAACACTTGACTGATAGCCATGACAAGCGATAGGCTAGCGATTTTTGCGAGAACTATACGAGATAGTTGGATGGGAATCGTCAGAAGGCGCTGCCAATTTTTATTACTTTCCTCAAATTGGCAAGAGATGGAACAGATAATTCCGATAAGGATGGGGGTGAAAATCTGAGAAGCATAAAAAACTGTCTGCCCCCATAGCACGAGCGATTGGGTGCCTTCACGAAGAACACTTCGATTAAGAGCAAAAACCATTGTCCCTAAAAGCGTTCCAATCAGATTGAAAACCACCAGTATGATAGGAATAGCACTCTTTTTGATTTTCTTAAATTCAAATGTTATCATAATAAATCCGCCTTTCTGGTGGCTCTGCGACTCAGGTAAATGCTAAAGATAACAATGGCAAGCAGAGCCACCGTTTTAAGTGGGAAGGAGGTATCGTACTTGAAGAGATAGGTGTGTGCATCTGCGATGCGTCTGGCCAGTCCCATCATGGAGAAGTATTGCCATGGGATAAAAAAGCGAATGGCAAATGGCAGAGCACCGATTCCCACCAAAGAGAGAAAAGAGCCAACAAGTCCTGTCACAACAGTCACACTGGCTTTTTCATAGACAAAAGCTAGACTGAGATGCAGACAAGACAAGACCAAGCTCACTAGAACAAAGGATACTAGAGAGAACATTAACTGCATCAAGCTGACGCTGCTGCCTAATCCCTTAATAAGCAATTTAACAAAAACAGTCTGAATGATTCCAACAAAAAGATTGAAGATCATCATTAAGGCCAGTTTAGCTTTAAAGAGCTGCCAAGGACTTTCCTTGCTAGTTTGCAGGATTTTGAATGTTTTACCCAGATGTTCCATTTCCAGCAGCCGTGAAGCTAGGACAGCAAT
The DNA here is from genome assembly GCF_042649885.1 of Streptococcus dentapri. Lineage (NCBI taxonomy): Bacteria > Bacillati > Bacillota > Bacilli > Lactobacillales > Streptococcaceae > Streptococcus > Streptococcus dentapri. The sequence goes on from NZ_JBHSAC010000050.1 coordinate 15,939, forward strand.
AAAAAGCGGCATAATTATGTCATTCATCTCGGCCATGTCATAGAGAGGATTAAAAACACTATGTGTTTTTGGCCACTCGCTTTGAATAACAACAGCTGACCACATTAAGAGTACCGAAATGAGTACCACCAAGGACAGCAGGAAGGACCGCCGTTTTAATTTGGTGAACTCGAGCCGTAAATTGAGCATTATAAGACACTCCCTTTGCCTCGTCCTGTCATATCAAGGAAGACTTCCTCCAGTGATTTACGGACCATGCGGACTTGATAAATATCAATGCCATTATCAACTAACAATCTAACAGCTGCCGCAATGCTGACCTTATTGTAATTGTTGAGAATGAGACCAGTTTCCTTATTGATCTCAAATCCTTTGCTTGCTAGTAGAGTTTCGGCCGTAAAATCATCGCTGGTTTCAAAGAGGTATTTCTCATCTTCTTCCAACTCAGCTAGATTTCCCTCAAAAAGCAGCTTTCCACAATTGATAATGCCAACTGTCGTCGCCATCTGCTCAATTTCGGACAGGATATGACTGGAGATGATAACAGTCATATCATAACGCTGTGGCAGGGATTTGATCAGCTCGCGAATCTCTTGAATACCAGCTGGGTCAAGACCGTTGGTTGGCTCATCTAGAATCAATAATTTCGGAAACTTGACAATTGCCAAAGCAATACCTAAACGTTGCTTCATGCCTAGCGAATAATTTTTAACCAATTTATCTTTTTGCTCATAGAGTCTAACAATTTTCAAAACCTTATCAATATTTTCCTTGGGTAATTTGAGCAGTTTTTGAATGATTTGCAGATTTTCATAACCGGTCAAATTGGCATAATAAGATGGTTCTTCGATAAGTGAACCTACATCAGATAGCAAAGCAATCTGATTACTGTTAAAATCTTTGCCAAAAAGTTTGATAGAGCCGTGGCTTGGCTGCAATAACCCCAGTAACATTTTCATGGTTGTTGATTTTCCTGCACCGTTTGGCCCTAGAAAACCATAAATTTCATTTTTCTTGACATGGATAGAAAGCTGATTAACAGACAATTCGCCTGAAAAATCCTTACTGAGCTGCTGCGTTTCGATAATATAATTCGTCATCATATATCTCCTTTACTGACTTGCTGGGTTTCCCCTTTTGACACTTCTCATGATAGCACCATCACTTTATCTCAACTTCATCTTCACCTTAATTCCTCCTTAATTTTTGGAAAAATAGCAGAGCTGGTCAGTTGATTATGCTATACTAAGTTTGAGGTAATTGCTATGAAAGAAAAAGATAGAAAACTGCTCATCTTAGATGACAATCCTGAAATCTTGGACATGGTCACGGAAAGCCTGTCTATTGTTGGTTTCAGCCATTTGAAACGTGCTGCCAGCAAAAAAGAAGCCTTGGAGCTTCTGGAAAAGAAAGCCTTTGACTTGGCAATTTTAGACATCATGCTGCCAGATGGTTCAGGATTTGAGGTCTTGCGGGAAATTCGTAAAACCTCCAACATGCCTGTGCTCTTTTTGTCAGCCATCTCTGATATTGAAAAACAATACCAAGGGTTTGAGTTGGGAGCAGACGACTACATTGTCAAACCCTTTAGACCAAAGGAGTTAGAACTGCGAATCTTATCTATTCTCAAGCGCAGCTATCCTGAGCAAGATGAACTGGTCAGACTAAGTGCCTGTCAGATTGATTTTGAGAGCGCAGCCATTCTCAAAGACGGCGAAGAAATTTCTCTGACTGCTAAAGAATATAGCTTGCTCAAGGTTCTTTACGACAATAAAAATAAAATCGTCACCTTTGACCAGCTGCTGAGCAAGGTCTGGGGTGACAATTATCTTGGTTATGAAAATACTCTCATGGCACATATCCGCAAGGTACGGCAAAAGATTGAAGCCAATCCGTCTAAACCAACTCATCTCATTACTGTTAAGGGGCTGGGCTACCAGCTTCGGGTGGATTAAATGACGACTTTTAAGTATTTTTCAAAAGTACTGCTGACCTATTTTGCTACGGTTGTCCTTCTGGGGTTGACTGCCATTCTTATCTTTTTATTTGGCAGCTATCACATCATTGACAATATGAGACAGGGTTCTGCAGAACCTACTGCTCTGGTACAGACTCTTATCAGCCATGACCAGTTGCAGCTAACCACTCAAAATAAGAAAGAGTTGGATCAGCAAAAGGTCTGGCTCATGTTGCTGTCAGACAAGGGAGAGATTGAACAGTCCTACCGCTTGCCAGACAAACTCAATCGTCGCTACAGCATGGCAGATATTGCTCGCTCGTCACGCTGGTATTTGGACGATTATCCTGTTTTTAATTTTGTGATTGGTGAAAAAATTCTCATCCTAGGTTATCCCAAAGGGGCTTATGCTAAATTTCCATCTAACTACTATAACATCCAAAATTTCTTTGGCATCGCAAAGCTAGTTGCAGGTATTGTTGTAGGGCTAATCTTAACCTTACTGGCTATTTACCTGACTTCCCAATGGAAGCTGCGCAAGGAATTCAAACCCATTACCCAGGCATTGACAGACTTGTCTGATAACCAGCCAGTCCTTCTTGATGAGAAGGGCAATCTGTCAGAAATCAAGTTGGCTCTCAACCAGACTTCTCAACTTCTTATTGAAAATAAAGACATGCGCAGCCATTGGATCCGTGGTATTAGCCATGATTTGCGCAACCCTCTGACCCTCATGCTTAGCTACACCAGCCAACTTGAAAGTCTGCAAGGCCGCAGTCAGCAAACACAGCAAATTGAAGCTAATATTCACAAAATGGAGAGCATCATTTCCAACCTTAATATGAGCTATTTGTTGGAGAGCCCAGACATTGAGCAGGAAATGACCATCTTTGACCTCAACAGTCTCCTCAGGCAGATCATAGCTGATCTTTTTAATAGCTATGATAATCTTGAATTGACCTTTGAACTTCCAGGCCAAGCGACACCAATTCTGGGCACTAAAACGCTGCTGACACGCGCCATCAATAATATTCTTCTCAACAGCCTAACTCACAATATCTCGCCGCAGATTAAACTCAGCTTACAGCAGGTTGAAGATGACGCACAGCTGATAATCACAGATAACGGTTCCATTAGCGCTGAAAAAATTCAGGAGCTCAATCAGAAATCTCGCAATTACGATACACATGGTATGGGGATTATTATCAGCAAACAAATTGTTACACTTCATAAGGGAAGTTTGAATTTTGCTTATTTAAATCCAGGCCTTGAGAGTACGATTTCCCTTCCTTTAGTAAAAAATGAAAAAGACGATTGACTTTGAAGGATAAAAATGGAGTCCCAGCCAAAGGTGCATTTGGCTGGGACTCCATTTTTCATCTTACATATTTTAAACACAAAATTTTCTCTCAATACCTATTTAAACGCAATTGGTTAAATTATAAAGAATAACGAGGGCTAAAATGACTAAAACAGTCATGGCAACATTCAGTGAGGTTACAATGTTAATAGTCTTCATACGGGCTGTATTTGCATCACTGAGACAAGACCATCCATGGCTAAAAGCTTTGTTGCTGTATCTTTAAATATGAGAGACAGAATCATCTTTTAAATTGATAAAATAGGCATTCTTATCTGGTTTTTCAGTAAAAATTTGCTGGTAAACAGACTTGCACAATAAGAGCGGGTGGAAGCAAAAACAACCTGATACCCAATAAGTTTCAGCACTTTTTAAAACTGTCTTGATTCGATCATCTATACGAAAACGATCAAAACAAATTGTACCATCTATGTCAAATACAAACTGCAGCATCATCTCTTTTTATCATTTTTCCTAGTAGCTTTTTCATCTACTTTCTTTGATAGAAAAGACTGAGAACTGTTGAACTCCTCCACAAAATCTATTTTATAGTCAATTCAGATGACAATACAAATCGTTTTCAGTACTATATCTTATTAATCAGCTATTGTCTAACGCTGAATGTAAATCTTCAATCAAATCATCGACATTTTCCAGCCCGATAGAGACGCGAATTTGTTCGGGTTCAATGCCGCAGGCAAGGAGTTCCTCAGGACTCATCTGGGCGTGGGTTGTTGTCGCTGGATGCACAACAAGAGACTTGGCATCAGCCACATTGGCAAGGTCTGAAAAGATTTCCAAGCTGTCAATGACCTTGCGGGCTGTCTGTGCTCCACCTGCTACATTGAAGGTAAAAATAGAACTGGCTCCCTTAGGCAGATATTTTTGTGCCAGTTCATAATAAGGGCTCGATGGCAGGCTGGCGTAGTTGACCTTGGTTACTTTGGGATGATTTTCCAGATATTGGGCGATTTTCTTAGTATTTTCCACATGGCGCTCAACCCGCAGCGAAAGTGTTTCTACACCCTGCAGCAGGAGGAAGGCATTGAAAGGCGACAGGCAGGCACCCGTATCGCGCAGCAACTGTGTCCGTACAGCGGTAATAAAGGCTGCTGCCCCGATGTCACGGGTGTAGCTGAGATTGTGATAAGACGGATCTTCATCTACAAACTGTGGAAACTTGCCAGATTTTTCCCAATCAAATTGACCCGAATCAACAATGACACCACCAATAGATGTCCCATGACCGCCGATAAATTTGGTCGCCGAATGCACCGCAATATCAACACCATGAGAGAAAACATTAATCAGATAAGGCGTTCCAAAAGTATTGTCAATAACCAAAGGAATGTCATGGCGGTGAGCGATTTCAGCTAATTTTTCCAAATCCGCAACATTCCCCAGTGGATTGCCCAGGGTTTCTGCAATGATGAATTTGGTCTTGTCCTGAATAGCTGCTTCAATCTCGTCAAAATCATCTACATCAACGAAACTGGTGGTGATGCCATAGCGCGGCAGGGTTTCCTTCAAAAGGTTGAAGGTCCCACCATAGACGGTTGTCGCTGATACAATATGATCACCGGCATGAGCTAGGGCCAAGGCAGTATAAGTAATGGCTGCCATACCCGAAGCTGTCGCCAAGGCACCGACACCCCCTTCCAGAGCAGCCATTCGCTCTTCAAAAACTGCTGTTGTCGGATTAGTAATCCGCGTATAGATATTACCAGGTGTCCTCAAAGCAAAAGAGTCCTCAGCATCTTGCGCATCATTAAAGACATAAGAAGTCGTTTGGTAAATCGGCACAGCACGCGATTTAGTTGTAGGATCAACACTTTGGCCAGCATGTAATTGCAATGTTTCAAATGAATAATCTTGAGTCATAGCTTCCTCCCAATAACAATTTGTTATTATTTTACACTTAAAAGCATCTTAAGTCTAATAGTAAGTCAAAAAGAAGAGATATAGTCTGCGTCTATATCTTTTCTTTTCGAATCAGCTCATTGCTAAGAACCTTATCAGTCACCTTTTTCCAGGGGTTAATGCTCTTTGCTCATCATCGAAAATGTCTGGTCAAGTTAGTAATTTCCTCGAAGAGTATTATTATATGATTTCTCATCTTCTTCTCGATCTCTTTTCCTCGCTTCCTCGTATAGCTCATCGACTTTATCGTCATAGTCTCGCCGGAGTTGCCTTTGCTTTTCATCAAGGTCATCCATTCATCTATGGATATCCAATTGAAAGTAATCGGCATTGCTATCCATGTCATATAAATCCATCTGTGCCTCTGGAGGAATCTCTAGATTTTGATCATAAATCACTTGATAGACCTGTTCTCTCAGTATATTTGTCGTCATCATAAACTCATGAAAGTTGTCCTCAAGTTTCTCTTTGGCCTTTCTAATCTTCCTCAATTCGTCTTCATATTCCTCATCAAGCGCCATCAATTTTCTGGTATCTATCATAATACCCTTCTTTCTTTTAATTAACCGGACTCTCCAGTTCGGGTTTTGGCAGCTGTGTTAAAAAATCAGAAGCCGCCTGGGCAGCCTGTCCTTCCAATCCATCTGCGATATTTTTTGATAAGTTGACGCATAATCCTTTAAGGATTGCGCATCCTCTTCCAGCTGTGATTGTAAACTTGTCCCCTTACTTTCGATTTCAGATAAAATGGTAGCGACAAGACCCTTAATGGCTGCCCTTTCCTGCTGTTTAATCATTTCATCCATTAAAGTATCCGCATCTTTAAACATAACTAATCCTTTCCTAGTGATTCGTTTTATGACAGGTTGGCAAAGATTTCACCGGCCTGCTGCGCATCAACTGCGGTCAGATTCTGAGCCGCATAAATCAAATCAGAACCAAAGGTGCTGAGTTGGTTTTGATACTGAGTAAGCGCAGACTGATCTGAGCTTTCTATCCCCTCATTCCAAACTTTGGACAGTTGAAGCTCTGACGTTAAAGCCTTAATCTCATCCGGACTAAGATGACTTCCCAGTTGCGAAGCACAATTAATACCTACGGTTGACAGAAGTTCAATCTGTTCCTTGCAATCACTGATATGTTTCTTAGCTGCTTCAACTTTATTGCTGATGTCTTCCTCAGCCAGCTGGGTCGCCATGTAGAGCAGTTCCGTCCGCAGAAGGATCCTCTCTGAACCGCTGGCGGATCGGATTCTGTCATGGAAGCTTCCGATATTGTTTCGAATCCACTTGAGCCCTTCCTTCTTGGCTTTATCAATAATGGCCTGGTATTTCTCTTGGAAATTTTGGAAAACATCTTGGAGATCACCGGCATGGGTCAGGGCACTAACAAGATCACTCACACTGATGCCCAATTTTTCGGCCATCTTTATCACTTCAGAACCACCGCTCAAACTTGGATTTTTAGCCACTTTTTGCGCTAGCTTAGCCAGTTCATTAAAGTCTTCGGGACTGAGGGCGACGATACTTTGGATGAGGTCTTCGGGGATATATTTTTTGAGCTTATCGATGCTCTCTTTTTCTAGGACCGCCAAATCATGCCCTGCGGTTAGGAGCTCAGGATGGTAGTCTGCAGAAGCTACCAGAAAATTCCCTTGGCTGTCGATCTGATAGGCCCCAAAATCATGAGAAGAATGCTTGTCCGTCAGACTCGTGTACTCTCTGGAAACTATGACATTGACATGTCCCAGCTGGTCCTCCCAAGGCTTGTCTCGGTTGAGCATACTGAGAGGGTCAAAGGGATTGACATAGTAGGTCGTCTTACTCCCCAGTTCTTGAATCTTAGCCTCACTATAGCCAGCCTTCTTGAGGCTTTCAGTGGCATCCGGACCATCAAAGAGGACAATCTGATCGACTTTCTGCAATTCATCGTGACTGAGCCCCGCCGCTCCCTGAATCGAAACAATCGTTCCAAGAGAATGCCCGGTGATGCTCATCTGGGCATCCGGTGCCGCCTGGGCATTCAGTTCAGCTATCTTAGCCTTCATGCCAGCCGTTGCCTCAGACGCTTGGGGAACAATAGCATCCGTCAGGGCGAAGGCCATATTATTGTTTATCCAGTCCTCGTAGTTGAAGTCATCAGGATCCATATTGGCCAGATAGTCCCAGGGATCTTTCTTTAGCTAACTTCTTTGTATCAATCCCAAAACCATCGCTGCCTCGCACCACAAAGTAGGTCTGGTGGGTATCCTGATTGATTTCCGCAGTATCTGACACATAGTAGGCCTGATAACCTGTGTCTTCATCCGTCATGATCCCTTCTTGGTCAGGCTGGAGGTAGACCACACCGCCATTGGGCAGGTCGGTCCCACCGCCTTCGGTGGTTTGACCTTTAAACGTCCCATCTTTCGAAAAATTGAATTCAACGGACTTTCCTGAATCAAGTACTTGCTGCTGAGCCACATCTAGTTGATCATAAGTAATATTTCCGGGTCTATTGCGGTAGGCCGATTGCGCTAAAGCTGCATAGATATTGTCAAAAGTCTCTAAATTCCAGTTACTCAAGTAAATCTCCCCCTATCCTTACATCCGATCCTACATACATTTCATCCATGTTGACTGTGCCATCTTCATTGAGCGGAATGTCTACTCGTCAACCAGACTCTTTGATATGATTAACATCGCCATAAAGATTAATATAGTATTCTGGTTTGGTAAGCCCTCCGTCACTCCACTGTGTCTCATCCCAATCAATCTGGACCGACTCCACTTTCGGACTTTGTGCCTTAATCAAATCCACAATCTCTTGCTCATGCTCCTTGAGGTAAGCTAGCTGCTTTTCCTTGATAGCTTCCTCGTCTTCTTTGACATCGTCTTTCGATGATGACCTTAAGGTCTCTTCATCATTAAAGTAGTGTCTAAAGTTGTAACTCATAATCATTACGCCTATTCCTAAAACTGCTATAGTTGCTAAACCCATTAAGCTTATCTTGGTTGATTTTTTCATAAGACTTCCTTAAATTAAGTTACAGTCATTGTCTTAAAAAACCTCTCATTTGTCAATGACAGTACCCTTTAAAGGTTCTCGACAACACTACATGACAATCAGAAAAAAAGACTGTATTTCTAACTGCTAAACTAGCAATCCCAAAACTTACTGATTAGTCAAAAAAAATAAGAGATAGAGTCCAAAGCTCTATCTCTTATTTTTTAATTTAAGATTTCTTCTCAAGCGGTGCAACACTGGCAAGAAGCTTTTTAAGACCGATTTCTGGGAAATTAATTTTTAATTCTTGAGCTTTACCACTGCCAGTAACTTCCAGAACAGTGCCATCACCCCATTTACGATGATGGGCTGTGTCGCCGATTTGCCAGTCAACCGCATCAAGGTCTGAGGCAGTTTGTCCTATCGGTTGGGGGCTTCTTGCGGTGAGTGGAGCTGCCTTGGCCTTACGATCCTGTAAGGCCTGAGCCAGACTCATTCCTTGACCAAATTTAGTCTCTCCTGTATCGGCATAGCTGACAGAGAAGGAAGTATTGACTGGTCGCGCAAGACCTTGATAGTTCAAAAGGTCATCTGAAATCTCGTGGATAAAGCGAGACGGACGGTTAAAGCTAGATTTCCCAAAAAGTGTGCGGCTGTTGGCATTGGTCAGATAAAGGATCTGCTCAGCACGAGTAATCCCCACATAGGCCAGACGGCGCTCCTCTTCCAGCTCATCAGGATCTTCAGCAGCCCTGCTCAATGGAAAGACGTTCTCCTCCATGCCAATCAGAAAGACAACTGGGAATTCCAATCCCTTGGCTGCATGCAGAGTCATCAGGGTCACTTCTGCCGATTCTGCCTCTCCATCATCAGTATCGGCAATCAGAGCTAAGTCGTTTAGAAAACGACTTAGTCTATCCAAACCTGTTTCGTCCTCAGGCAGATCCTCCTTATTGTCATCAAAATTTTTAGTAACGGATAAAAATTCCTCGATATTCTCTATACGCGCTTGACTCTCCAAGGTGTTTTGCAGCTGCAAAGCTTCCATGTAGCCCGTTTTATCCAGCACTTCTTCTGTCAATTCGGTCAAGCTGTAATCATCCAAATTAGCCCTGAGAGTGAGAAGTTGATTAGCCAAATCCCAGACAGCTTGAGCGGCTTTACCAGTAATTCCCGATAGCATAATTTGCTCAGATGCCTCCAACAGGCTCATTTCTTGCGACAGAGCAAAATTGCGGATTTTCTCAAGCGTCCCTGGTCCAACACCTCTCTTAGGCTCATTGACAATGCGTTCATAGCTGATATTGTCCTGAGGATTGGCAATGATATTCAAATAAGAAATCAGATCCCGAATTTCCTTACGGCTGTAGAATTTGGTTCCCCCAACCATAGTATAGGGAATATTGGACTTGAGCAGGGCTTCTTCAATGGTACGAGACTGAGCATTGGTACGGTAAAGGACGGCAAAGTCCTTAAAATCACGGCCGCCTTCACCTACCTGCTGATCAATTGTCGAGGCAATAAATATGGCTTCATCACGCTCATCATTGGCCCGGTAGTAGACAATCTCTTCACCATCATCATTTTGAGTCCATAACTTTTTAGGTCGACGATTGCGGTTGTTATTGATAACCTCATTGGCAGCCTGCAAAATCTTCTTAGTTGAGCGGTAATTCTCCTCCAAAAGCACAACCTTAGCTTCAGGATAATCCTTTTCAAAGTCGAGAATGTTTTGCATATCAGCGCCACGCCAGCCATAAATAGATTGGTCAGCATCACCAACCACGCAGATATTTTTAAAGCGCGAAGCCAGTAGTTTGACTAGTTGATATTGAGCATGGTTAGTATCTTGGTACTCATCAACATGGATGTACTGATAGCGCTGCTGATAATAGGCCAATACGTCAGGATTTTTATCAAAAAGACGCAGGGTCAGCATAATCAAATCATCAAAATCCATGGATTCGCTGCGGCGCAACTCTTCCTGATAAGCCTTGTAGCACTTAGCTACAATTTGGGTGTAGATATCACCTACCTGATTTTCATAAGCCACTTCGTCAATCAGATCATTTTTAGCATTGGAAATCGTACCTAAAATAGCCCGTTCATTCCACTTTTTAGGATCCAGATTAAGATTCTTAATAATCCGTTTCATAAGAGTGCGCTGCTCACCGGGATCTACAATGGTGAAATTACGGTTATAGCCAATATGGTCTGCTTCACGGCGCAGGATGCGGACACACATGGAGTGAAAGGTCGCAATCAGTGTTTCCTGGGTAGCAGGATTGAGCAGCATAGCCCGCTCTCTCATCTCACGTGCTGCCTTGTTAGTAAAAGTGATAGCCAAGATATTCCAGGGATTGACCATCTTCTCATCAATTAAGTAGGCAATTCGGTGGGTCAAAACTCGGGTCTTTCCCGAACCAGCTCCTGCCATAATCAAAAGAGGACCCTCGGTCGTCCGAACCGCTTCTGCTTGTCTGTCATTCATTCCATCTAATAAAGGATTCATCGTCTTCTCCTTGTCAATAATGCTTTCAAATTATATCATATTTAACCTTAAAAACCTACTGGATAAAAACCTTGTCATCTGTTCAAAATACCTATCTAAGATTACAGATTGGAACTCTCTGTCATCGATAAATATGAATATCTATTCAGATGACAAAATATTCGGAAAACAACGGATAATTTCCGCGAACAGCCTTGACAGTATTCGGAATTTTCGCTAAACTGTAACAGTATTTATTATAAACGACCGATTGATATCATCAGGAGAGAAAAGATTTGATCTTTCGCCGAAGGAGTAATGCTCTCAGGTTTCTAATGACTAGGATAGGACTGATGATTGACGGACTTCTGGAGAGCTTCCCCTCGAGGGAACGCCGAAGGGGCAAGGCGGACTACTGCTCAATCTCTCAGGCAAAAGGACAGAATTTCAAAAAAACTCTTAACCCTTAGGTTTTTGGTGATATTTCTGTATGCTTTTCAAGTCCACGACATTTCTGTCTGGGCTTTTTCTTTGATTTCTCGTCTGATAAATCGGTATTTCATCACAAGGAGTTTCTTAAATGTTGGATTTTTTTACTAAAATCGATGACTTTGTCTGGGGGCCTCCCCTGTTGGTCCTTTTGGTTGGAACGGGTATTTATCTTAGTAGCCGTCTTGGTCTGCTTCAGATTTTTAAATTACCAAAAGCCTTTAACCTCATCTTTGCCGAGGATAAGGGGGAAGGGGATATTTCAAGTTTTGCCGCTCTGGCTACAGCTTTGGCTGCTACAGTAGGAACCGGAAATATCGTCGGAGTAGCTACCGCTATTGGAACTGGTGGGCCCGGTGCCCTCTTTTGGATGTGGGTGGCGGCTTTCTTTGGAATGGCTACTAAATATGCTGAAGGGCTCCTAGCTATTAAGTACCGCACCAAAGATGCTAATGGGCAAATCTCAGGCGGACCTATGTATTATATCATCAATGGATTCACCGGACGTTTTAAGCTTATTGCTAAACCCTTGGCTTACTTCTTCGCCTTGGCCGGTATTCTTGTAGCCCTACTTGGTATTGGAACTTTCTCACAGGTCAACTCCATTACCGATTCCTTGCATAACAGTTTTGAGTGGTCGCCTAAAGTTGTTAGTATTATCCTTGCTATTTTCGTAGCTGTCATTATTTTTGGAGGGATTCAGTCTATTTCCAAGGTTTCGGAAAAAGTCGTTCCTTTTATGGCAGGGCTTTATATTTTAGCTACACTTACTATTATTGCAATCAACTACCAAAAATTGCTTCCTATTATTCTGCTTATCTTTAAGTCAGCCTTCACCCCTGCTGCGGCTGTTGGCGGTTTTACAGGAGCCACTGTTATCCAGGCTATCCGTCTAGGAATTGCCCGCGGGGTCTTCTCCAATGAATCTGGTTTAGGTTCTGCTCCTATTGCAGCAGCAGCGGCTAAAACAGAAGAACCTGTTGAGCAGGGCTTGATCTCTATGACCGGAACTTTCATTGATACCATTATTATCTGTACCCTGACCGGTCTCTCTATTCTCGTTACTGGACAGTGGTCAATCGAGGGGCTTGAAGGGGCAGGAGTTACTCAGAGTGCCTTCGCTTCTGTCTTTGGCTCCACTGGCAACATTGTTCTGACTCTATCTTTAGCTCTCTTTGCCTTTACCACTATTCTCGGCTGGTCTTACTACGGCGAACGCTGTGTTGAATTTGTTTTTGGTACCAAGGCCATTCCTTTTTATCGTATCATTTTCGTACTTATGGTAGCCCTAGGCGGTTTCTTACAGCTGCAAATTATATGGAAGATTGCAGATATTGTCAATGGGTTGATGGCACTACCAAATCTCATCGCCCTCTTAGTTCTGTCTCCGATTATCATTAAAGAAACTAAGAATTATTTTAAACGACACAATATATTGGATTGAGCCAATTAATTTGGACTTGAACCTTGATTTGACAAGTTCAATGGCATTTTTATATAATAATTAAGTTGTATCTTTCTAAAATGGATCAGGCAAGGTTGTTGTTTAACGATTAACCTTGCCTTTTGCCAATCAAACTGATTATTGAACAAAGCAATCTTATCTTGTGATGCAAATAGAATGGATGGGAAGTTATATGTTAGACTTTTTTAATACAATTGATACCTTCGTTTGGGGGCCGCCTCTTTTAATCTTACTGGTTGGAACAGGCGTCTACCTCAGTATCCGCTTGGGATTGCTTCAGGTCCTTAAGCTCCCCAAGGCCCTTCGCCTTATCTTCTCAGATAGTGAAGGGAGCGGTGATGTCTCTAGCTTTGCAGCCCTCTGTACCGCTCTGGCTGCCACTGTTGGGACAGGGAACATCGTCGGGGTGGCCACGGCTATCAAGGCTGGTGGGCCTGGCGCCCTCTTTTGGATGTGGATTGCGGCCTTCTTTGGGATGGCCACTAAATATTCGGAAGGTTTGTTAGCCATCAAATTCCGTGAAAAGGATGAGAATGGTGAGATTGCCGGCGGCCCTATGTATTATATCGTCAACGGACTCGGTCACAATTGGAAATGGTTGGCCATTCTCTTTGCTATCTTTGGAACTATGACCGCTCTTTTGGGCTCAGGGACTTTCACTCAGGTCAATTCTATTACCGACTCTATAAAAAACAGTGTCGGCTGGCGACCGCAGATCATTAGCATCGTCTTGGCAATTCTGGTGGCTATTATCATTTTTGGTGGTATAAAATCCATCTCAAGAGTTTCGACCTTTATCGTGCCATTCATGGCTGTTCTCTATGTCCTAGCTGGATTGACCATTTTGGTGGTCAATTATGATAAATTCATTCCCAGCTTTATGATGGTACTTACTTCTGCTTTTACCGGTAAGGCTGCAAGCGGCGGTTTCCTAGGTGCTACCGTTATGGTTGCTATTCAAAAAGGGATAGCCCGCGGGGTCTTCTCCAATGAATCCGGTTTAGGTTCCGCTCCTATTGCGGCGGCGGCAGCCAAAACAGAAGAACCAGTCGAACAAGGCTTGATTTCTATGACTGGGACGTTTATTGATACCATTATCATCTGTACGCTAACAGGTATGGCTATCATCGTAACCGGTGGTTGGTCATCCGATTTTGACGGAGCTGTCTTGACTCAATCTGCTTTTGCTTCTGTTTTTGGCCAATGGGGAACTTGGGCTCTGACCCTCAGTCTGGTCCTCTTTGCTTTCACGACGATTCTAGGTTGGTCCTATTATGGTGAACGCTGCTTTGAGTTCATCTTTGGAACTGCTAGTATTCCATTTTATCGTATTATCTTCGTCTGCATGGTTGCCGTTGGTGGTTTCATCAAATTAGAGACCATTTGGGCTATCGCTGATATCGTCAATGGACTTATGGCCTTCCCTAATCTCGTTGCCCTTATCGGTCTCTCACCGGTTATCATCGCTGAGACACGGAAGTACTTTGCTAAAAAGCAGAATACTTTAGAAAATATCTAAGTCAAAGGTCAGGATATTCCTGCCTTTTTCATATTGCTTCTAATACTTTATATCAGTTCTGCGACTGTAGCTGATTCACTGGATTCATGCTATAATAGAGAGAATTGGTATCATATAAGGAGTCATTTATGACAAGTCAAGAAGAAAATCTACGCTTGGCCAGACGCGGTCCTATCATCAGTATCGTTGCCTATATTACTTTAGCCATCTGCAAGCTACTATCCGGCTACTTTTTAAATTCTTCCTCACTCACAGCCGATGGTTTTAATAACCTATCCGACATCATGAGCAATGTCATTTTGCTGATTGGACTCTATCTAGCCAGCCGCCCAGCCGATGAGGATCATCGCTTCGGTCATTGGAAACTTGAAGATCTAGCCAGTTTAATCACATCTTTCATCATGTTTTTAGTGGGCTGTCAGGTTTTAGTTGAAACCATCAAAAAGATTATTAACAACAGCCAAACTGTTATTGATCCCTTGGGAGCTATCGTTGGATTCCTATCTGCGCTAGTTATGTACGGCGTTTACTACTATAACAAACGCCTTTCTAAACAAATCAAGTCCCCTGCCCTCCTAGCTGCTGCTAAGGATAATCTATCAGATGCTATAACCTCTCTGGGAACTTCTGTTGCCATTGTGGCCAGTTCTCTGCGTCTCCCAATCGTTGACCGAGTAGCTGCCATTATCATCTGCTACTTCATCCTCAGGACAGCCTATGATATTTTCATCAAGGCAACCTTTAGCCTATCTGATGGATTCGATGATAAACAGCTAGCTGAATATGAAAAAGCTATTCTGCAAATCCCAAAGATTTCTGCTGTCAAGTCTCAGCGCGGTCGTACCTATGGTAGCAATATCTTTCTGGATCTTGTTTTAGAAATGAATCCCGACCTCTCTGTCTATGAGAGCCACGCTATTACCGAACAAGTTGAACAACTTCTCTATGATGAATTTCAGGTCTATGATGTGGATATACATGTTGAGCCTGCAGCCATTCCGGAAGATGAAATCCCTGACAATGTCTATCACAAACTCTATAAATATGAAAAACTTATCTTATCCAAAATACCAGATTATGAAGAATATATCGCTGATGATTTCATGATGGTCAATGAATTAGGGCGATTTCTAACGGTTGAAGACTTTTTCCACAGAGCTCCTTACTACTCCAGCAATTTTCAATACTTTAAGATGACTTCCATCAGCCAAAAAACGAAATTGATTACCTATCGCTTGGAAGGTAACCGTCATGTCAGCCTTTGGCGCCGCCATGAATCCTGGAAATTGATTTATCATCAAATTACAAAAGAAGTTATTGAGAAATAATCAAGCAGAAAGACTAGCTTGTAGCCCCACTCACCACGTATGTATCTTTGTTTCATTAACTTAATAACAGGTCGCTTTATACTAAAAACAGCTAGCCAGTCCTCACAAAGTGGGGACTGGTTTTGAAATGGCTCGCTTAAGATGGATTTGTGGGCTATCAGCTTCTCCACTTCTGATATCCTATCTGCCAGTCAATTAGATTTGGCAAGCATAAGAGATACTTGTTCTTGAGACTGACCACCAACGAGATTCCATTATTTTTTTGTTTGTGGAGTCAGGATTTCGCTATACCTCTTGCTACCTCACGATAGGCAGGCTTGGGAGCCGCTCTAAGATCCACCGGTAAGCCAGGGCCCCAGAGAACTTGCATCTCAGATATACGCTAGGCCTGTCATACATAAATAAGAGTCGGCCCAAGCCAACTCTTATTTTTCTTTCACTTGGTCGGTGGCGACATCTTCACCGAACCACTTGTCTGAAATTTTTTGAAACTCACCGGATTGATAAAGGTCTCGGAAAGCCCGATTGATTTTATTAACCAAGGTCTTATCTGACTTGCGAGCACCAACCGCAAAGCTTTCAGCCTCATAGCCAGCAGGCATGATGTTATAGTTAGCCAGCTTACCTTCCTGTTCTAAATAATAATTGGCATAGACACGGTCGATCAAAAGAGCATCAATCCGTTCGGCATCTAAGTCAATCAAGGCTTGGGTAAAGGTAGAATATTGAATAGCCTTCTTATTCTTAACTCGATTTTTCAGAATATCAGGTTCTCCCATGAAAGCCTCATAGCCCGACGAACCTGCCTGAACTCCCAGCGTCTTACCAGACATCTGGGCAATAGTATTGATACCAGAAGATTTCTTAGTAACCAGAACTTGCTGATTGATCATATAAGGATCGGTAAAGCGAAGCATCTGCTTACGTTCATCCGTCATAGAATAGCCATTCCAAATCAAATCGATAGTGCCATTCTTCAACTCGGTTTCCTTCATATCCCAGTCAATAGCCTGCCATTCAACTTTGATACCATACTGTTTAAAAACGGCAGTGGCTAAATCAATATCAAATCCAGCATAAGCGCCATCTTTCTCTTCAAATCCCATAGGGACAAAGGTAGCATCAAAGCCAATCTTAATTGTCTTTTCCTTGGTGTAGGTTGACCATTGATCACTTTGGGTTGCAAAATTCGACCGTGAGCTACAGGATGCCAAAGCTATTACTGCTGCTAACAAGAAAAAAAGGAGTAAGAATGTTTTCTTAATATATTTCATAGGCTACCACCTACTTAGGATTGATTGTCAAGATATCATCTGCGATATCTTGAGCAAATTCCATGTCATGGGTGATGACAATTTGTGTAATCCCCGTATCGCGGTTTTGTAAAATCAATTTTTCAACTTCTTGCCGTAACTCTGGATCTAGCGCTGAAGTTGGTTCATCATAACCGATAATCTTAGGATCAATCATCATAGCACGCGCAAAAGCTACTCGCTGTTTTTGTCCACCAGAAAGTGAAAATGGATAAGCATCACCATACCCTTCTAAGCCCAATTTTGCTAGCAATTCCTCAGCTTTTTTGAGAGCATCTGCCTTGGTCATTCCCAGAGTCTTGGTTGGTGACAAAATTAAATTTTCAAATACCGTTAAATGTGGGAAGAGTTGAAAATCTTGAAAGACAAATCCCAGAAGATTTTCGGCTTCCAAATGATCCAATGAGACTTCCTTATCTCGGTAAATAACTTGACCAGAGTCAATCTTTTCAAGTCCTGCTAGCATGCGCAGCAAGGTTGTTTTACCGCCACCAGATGGACCTACGACAGCAAGAATCTTACCTTCTTCAACATTGAGATTGAAGTTTTTAAAAATTTGCTTATGGCCGAACTGTTTGGAAATATTTTTTAACGCTAACATACGACCTCCTATTTATAAAAATTAAATTTCTTTTCGATTTGTTTAGAAGCGACTGTCACAACACCAACCAAGATGAGGTAGATGGCTCCAGCCACAAACATAGGTGCTAAAGTAGCATCACGGTTGGCTGCTGTACGACTTTCCAACAGTAAGTCTCCTACACCCAACACATAAACCAAGGATGAATCTTTAACCAAGTTGATAACTTCATTGAAGACACTAGGCAGAACGATCTTAATCACCTGAGGTAGAATAATATAGCGAATGGTCTGCAACTGAGTGAATTTCAAAACCTTAGCTGCCTCATATTGACCCTTAGGAATAGCATCGATACCCCCGCGGAAAATCTCCGCAAAGTAGGCCGCATAATTCAAAGTAAAGGCCAGAATTGCTGCTGGCAATCTATCAAAGACAATACCGACACTGGGCAGAACATAATAAACAAAAATGAGTTGCAAGAGGAGAGGCGTTCCGCGCATAATCCAAACATATAGAGTCAAAAGCCAGTTCAAAGGTTTAAACTTCAGCTGCATCAAAAAAGCTAAAAATATTCCCAGAGGAACCGACAAAATAATGACGATGCAGAAAACCTGCAAGGTTACAAGAGTTCCATTTAAAAGGGCAGGAAGAATTTCCAAAACGTATGACATAATTGCTCCTAATGAGTTGATATAGCCCATTATATCAAATTTTCTGACTATTTGAAATACTATTTATTTTTATTCATTTAAAAATGGAAAAATTCAATTTTTATTCTAGTAAAAGAGAGCGGAACAAAAAGCGGTGAATCGTGATAAATCGCGTTTTCGATTTTGTCGCCCTGCCTTTCTGCAGGGTTGATCAGGTTGGCTGCTATCACTTGCCTAGCAAGGGATAAGGATTGCCAATCAACCACTGCCTTAATTTTGCTAAAGCTAGAGCAAAACAAAAAAGGCGGGACTTTTATCCCAGCCTCCTTTAATTTTAAAGATTATATTTAGCTAATTTTTAACAAATTTCCCTTTTATATCCTAGGCTTTTTTCACAAATTCTGATTTCAGTTTCATAGCGCCAAAACCATCGACCTTGCAATCAATGTTGTGATCACCTTGGACCAAGCGGATATTTTTAACGCGAGTTCCCTGTTTAATATCCTTGGGAGCTCCCTTGACCTTCAAATCTTTAATAATCGTGACAGTATCACCATCAGCAAGACGGCTACCATTACTATCGAGAACGACTAGATCTTCTTCTTCGACTACTTCATTGGGATCCCATTCATAGGCACACTCTGGACAGATTAACAAAATGCCATCCTCATAGACGTATTCTGAATGACATTTTGGGCAGTTGGGTAAAGACATATTTCTCTCCTCTTTATTTAATAAATAATTATTATTTTATCCTTTTTCACTTTTTTTGGCAAATAGGGTTAGGTTATATCGCCTAGCAATATCAAAAATAGAGAAATAAAAATCGCTAAATTGTGATAAATCGCATTTTCGATTTTGTCGCCCTGCCTTTCTGCAGGGTTGATCAGGTTGGCTGCTATCACTTGCCTAGCAAGAGATAAGAATTGCCAATCAACCACTGCCTTAATTCTGCTAATGCTAGAACAAAACAAAAAGGCAGGACTTGGCACTGCACCCACATAATGGGACAGAAGAAAAACACATTTATGCGGCCAGTTTTCTGTACTCTACAGGAGACAGGTCGTTTAATCTCTGTTGAATTCTAGTTTCATTATAAAATATGATGTAATTTTCGACAATATCTGTTATACTATCTTTGGTTAGGTTTCTCCAGTTATGGAGATAGAAGGTGAAAAGGCAACAGTTTTCTGTACAAAATTTATAAAGTGTTTTTGTTAAACGATTGCTCTTTTAGTCATG